>NZ_JACAQC010000033.1:0-257366 GCF_013385345.1 Pseudomonas sp. I8001 | reverse complement strand
GCAGCAACGGATATGTACACAATCAAAACCCTACGTAGCCGGCCGAATCGCCTTGATCAGCGACTGCAACGAATACCCCAACCGCGACGCCAACCCCTCAGCCCGCGCCGACAACGCCGCCACATCAAGCACCTGATCCAGATCCGCCGGCACCAGCAAAATCACATTCCCCTCCTTCACCGGCAACTCCCAATAATGCCGGTGATACAACCCACGCAACAACGCCGCCCCCAAAGGCTTCCCATCATCCGTAGCCCACTGATTAATCACCAACCACCCCCCCGGGTTCAGCTTCTTCTGGCAACTCTCCAGAAACGTCCAGGCCAGGTGCCCAACCCCAGGGCCAACATCCGTATACAGGTCGACAAAAATCAGGTCCGCCGACTCAGCCGAAGGCAGCAATTCCAACGCATCCCCAACGCGGATATACAGCCGAGGATCATCATCCAGCCCCAAGTACTCAATGGCCAGACGCGGCACATCAGGCCGCAGTTCGATGGCTTCCACATCATCCAAAGGCAGAAACTTCAGGCAAGCCTGGGTCAACGTCCCAGCCCCCAACCCAAGAAACAACGCACTCTCCGGCTGCTCATGGCACAACGCACCAATCAGCATCGCGCGGGTGTAGTCATACTCCAACCAGCTCGGGTCAGCAGTAAACACACAACTCTGCTCGATGGCATCGCCAAACTCGAGAAAGCGGTAATCGGCCACTTCCAGCACGCGGATCATGCCGAAGTCATCATGGACCTCGGCCAGCAGGCGCTCGACGCGCTCCTCAGACATTGCAACTCCTAACGGCGTGCCAACGGGAAAGCCGGGATTGTGGGCGAACCGGCGGCAGCAGGTCACGTACTAATTGCTGATAACATGACGGCCCGACCGCAAATCACTCGAGTTCATGATGAGCCAACCCTGGAGCCCCGACAGCTGGCGCGCCCTGCCGATCCAGCAACAACCCCAGTACCCTGACGCCGCGCATTTGTCGCAGGTCGAGCAAAACCTGGCGAGCTATCCGCCGCTGGTGTTTGCCGGTGAAGCCCGTGAGTTGCGCCGTCAGTTTGCCGAGGTGACCCAGGGTCGCGCCTTCCTGTTGCAAGGCGGCGATTGCGCCGAGAGTTTTGCCGAGTTCTCGGCGGCAAAAATCCGCGACACCTTCAAGGTGCTGCTGCAGATGGCGATTGTGATGACCTTCGCTGCCGGCTGCCCGGTGGTCAAGGTCGGGCGTATGGCGGGCCAGTTCGCCAAGCCGCGCTCTTCCAACGATGAAACCATCGACGGCATCACCCTGCCCGCCTACCGCGGCGATATCGTCAACGGTATCGGCTTCGACGAAAAAAGCCGCGTGCCCGATCCGGACCGCCTGCTGCAGTCCTACCACCAGTCCACCGCCACCCTGAACCTGCTGCGGGCGTTTGCCCAGGGCGGTTTTGCCGACCTGCACCAGGTGCACAAGTGGAACCTGGACTTCATCGCCAACTCCGCCCTGGCCGAGAAGTACAGCCAACTGGCCGACCGCATCGACGAAACCCTGGCCTTCATGCGTGCCTGTGGCATGGACAGCTCGCCGCAACTGCGCGAGACCAGTTTCTTCACCGCCCACGAAGCGCTGCTGCTCAACTACGAACAAGCCTTCGTGCGCCGCGACAGCCTGACCAATGACTATTACGACTGCTCGGCACACATGCTCTGGATCGGTGATCGCACCCGGCAACTGGACGGTGCCCACGTCGAATTCCTGCGCGGGGTGAACAACCCGATCGGGGTCAAGGTCGGCCCAAGCATGAACCCCGACGACCTGATCCGCCTGATCGACATCCTCAACCCGGACAACGACCCGGGCCGCCTGAACCTGATTGCGCGCATGGGTGCCAACAAGGTCGGCGACCATCTGCCCAACCTGATCCGCGCGGTACAGCGCGAGGGCAAGCAGGTGCTGTGGAGTTCCGACCCGATGCACGGCAACACCATCAAGGCCAGCAGCGGCTACAAGACACGGGACTTCGCGCAGATTCTCAGTGAGGTGAAGGAGTTCTTCCAGGTGCATGAAGCCGAAGGCACTTACGCCGGCGGGATTCATATCGAGATGACCGGGCAGAATGTTACCGAGTGCATCGGTGGCGCACGGCCGATTACTGAAGACGGGCTGTCGGACCGCTACCACACCCACTGCGACCCACGGATGAATGCCGATCAGTCGCTGGAATTGGCATTCCTGATCGCCGAGACGCTAAAACAGGTCAAGCGTTAAAAGCTCTACCCGCAACCGTGCCGCACTGGCCCGCTGGCAATTGAGCTGTATCTGCTCAAGCCCGAGCCAGTCGGCCATCTGCCGCAGATTCAGGGCCAGCGCGCGCATGCCCTCCTCGTCCAGCCCCGGCTCTTCCTCGTGAACGGCGTGCACCGCCAGGCGTCCGGCCGCCCGCTCCGCCCGCAGATCCACGCGCGCGGCAATCCGCTCGTTGTGCAGGAACGGCAGCACGTAGTAGCCATATACCCGCTTGTCCTGGGGCGTGTAGATCTCCAGCCGATAGCGGAAATCGAACAACCGCTCGGTACGGCTGCGCTCCCAGATCAGCGAATCAAAAGGCGATAACAGTGCGCTGGCAGGCACCTTGCGCGGGACTTTTGGCTCGGGCAGGCAATAAGCCGGCTGTTTCCAGCCCTGCACGTCGCAGGTGATCAATTGCCCATCCTCGACCAGCTCCGCCAGGCGCCCACGGCTGTCGGCCGGGTCCAGACGGAAGTAGTCGCGCAGGTCTTTTTCAGTGCCCACCCCCAGCGCCGTGGCGCTGTGCAGCAGCAAACCGCGTTGCGCCTCAGCCTCGTCCAAGGGGGCTTGCTGGAGAATGTCGGCCGGGATCACACGCTCCGGCAGGTCGTACAAACGCTCAAACCCCCGCCGCCCGGCGACGGTCACCTGGCCGGCGGCGAACAACCATTCCAGCGCATGCTTTTCATCGCTCCAGTCCCACCACGGGCCGGCGCGCTCCTCGCGGGTCGACAAACTGCCCGCACCCAGGGCGCCTTGTTGTTCGACGATGCCCAGCACCCGGACGATGGTGGCCTGCTGCTCGCGACCAAAACGCGCCATTTGCTGATAGATCCCCTGCCCCCGGGCCGCCCGTTCCATGCGCCAGCGCATCAATGGGTACAACGCCATTGGCAACAACGACGCCTCATGGCCCCAATATTCGAACAGCGAGCGGCGCCGCCCCGAACTCCAGGCGGCCTGTTCTAGAATCAACGGAGAGTAATGCCCCAGACGGGAAAACAGCGGCAGGTAGTGCGAACGCACCACCGCATTTACCGAATCAATCTGCAACACGCCCAAACGCTCAACCAGGCGATTGACCTGCGCCGCCTTGATCAACGCCGGCGGCTGGCGCCCGGAAAAACCCTGGGCGGCCAGCGCCAGGCGTCGCGCCTGCTTGAGGGAAAAGGACAGTTCTGCGGGCATGGGCATCTCCTTGTGTGCTCGCGAACCACCCTACTGCATCCCGAGTCATTTTCGCAGCGGGTCTTCCCAAAAATGCCGGCGGCTTTCCTGCTCGACATCGCCACGGTTGAGCCCGATGTCCTTGAGCGCCTCATCGCTCATGCTCATCAACAGCTGACGCTCACGGTGCACGGCCATCCACCGGGAACCCAGTTGAAGCAGCCCGGAAAACGGCCGCTTCGCCATCAGTACAAAGCCTCTTTGACCTTTCATCATCTCGCCCTCCAGTGGGGATGACTGAAGTCTGTGCCTGGCGCTATGATCAATCCAACGAATGTTTCTTATGCAATACATCTCGGAGATTGATCAATTGTCCAGCTACCCGAGTATCGACACCGAGGTGCTGCGCACCTTTGTCGCCATCGCTGATCAAGGGGGCTTTACCCGCGCCGGCGAGCAGGTCAACCGCACCCAGTCGGCGGTGAGCATGCAGATGAAACGCCTGGAAGAAGATGTGTTGCAGCGCAAGTTGTTCGAGCGCGATGGTCGCCAGGTGCGGCTGACTCCGGAAGGCCAGGTGCTATTGGGCTATGCCCGCAGGATCCTGAAGCTGCACAGCGAGGTGTTCAACACCCTGCGCGAGCCGCACATGGTCGGGTTGGTGCGCATCGGCACCCCGGACGATTACGTGATGCGCTACTTGCCGGGGATTCTCAAGCGCTTCTCCAAGGCTTACCCGCTGATCCAGATTGAAATGCACTGTGAGTCGTCGCCGGTGCTGATGCAGCGCCGGGACCTCGACCTGACCGTTATCAGCCGCGAACCGGGAAATGAAATCGGCGAACTGCTGCGCCATGAACGCATGGTGTGGGTGGCGGCGCCCT
The DNA here is from genome assembly GCF_013385345.1 of Pseudomonas sp. I8001. Lineage (NCBI taxonomy): Bacteria > Pseudomonadati > Pseudomonadota > Gammaproteobacteria > Pseudomonadales > Pseudomonadaceae > Pseudomonas > Pseudomonas sp. I8001. Next base: position 253,043 of record NZ_JACAQC010000033.1, on the reverse strand, counting down.
GCTTCTGCATGGATGAGCACAGCGCCCTGCCCCTGGCCATTTCTGGCCTCGACAGTTTTTGCACGCAGTGGGCACGCGCCGCGCTGGACGCCCAGGGGCAGGAGTACCGACTGGCGTATCACAGCTCCAACGGGGCCGCGATCCTCGCAGTGGTGGGTGCCGGCCTGGCCGTCACGATCAATATGGAAAGCCTGGTGACCGAAGACCTGCGCATATTGGGCACAGCGGACGGTTTTCCGCCGCTGCCGTCGGTCAACCTGCGGCTGTTGCGCAACCCTCGCACCACCTCGCCGATTACCGAATGCCTCGCCGAATACATCCTCGAAGGCTTCAAACTTTAAACGTCAGCATCACCGCACACACCGCCAGGAACCCGCAGAACAGCCCGCGCAACATGCGCTCAGGCATGGCGTGGGCGACTTTCACGCCCCAACTGATGCTGAGCAAACCGCCGACGGCCAAAGGCACGCTGATCAGCCAGTCCACTTCGTGGTGCCAGGCGTAGGTCACCAGGGTCACGCTGGTGCTCGGCAGCGCCAGGGCCAGCGACAGCCCTTGGGCCACCACCTGGCTGGTGCCGAAGATGCTGGTCAGCACCGGCGTGGCAACCACTGCACCGCCCACCCCGAACAAGCCACCCATGGAGCCCGACGCCGCGCCCAACACCCCAAGCCACGGCCAGGAATAACGCATCTGCGCTGACGGCGGTGCATTGTGGGTAAACATTCGCAGCAGGTTGTAGGACGCCAATACCAGCAGAAACGCGATAAAACCCACCCGCATCACGTCAGCATCGATCCCCACCGCCCAGATCGAGCCCAGCCAGGCGAAGGAAAAACCCATAACGCCCAACGGCAGTGCATGACGCAATTCAATCCGGTTGCGCTGGTGATAACGCCACAACGCCAGCATCACATTCGGCACCACCATCACCAGGGCCGTGCCTTGGGCGATCTGCTGGTCGAGGCCGAAAAATACTCCCAGCACGGGAATGGCAATCAGCCCGCCGCCGATGCCGAACAAGCCACCGACCGTGCCCAACGCTACGCCCAGCATTAAATACAACGCTAAATCTGCCACCCGCTCGCTCCTGCTGTTCCCAGGCCTTGCATGCTACGCAGTCCGCTCTGGTGCGGAAACGCACAGCAACGCACAATGGCTGTGCCAATCTCGCACAAGCAGACGCTGATGAACCCCAATACATTGACCGATCAACTGAGCCTGTTTCTCGACGTACTGGAAGCCGGCAGCTTTTCCGCAGCCGCGCGCCGTCACCCGCTCACGCCCTCGGCCGTGGCGCGGCGCATCGACAGCCTGGAAAGCTCGGTGGGTAGCCGGCTGTTTCAACGCAGCACCCATGCGGTGGTGCCGACGCCCGCCGGCCTGGCGTTTGCCGAGCGCGCCCGGCGGATTGTCAGCGAGCTGCAACTGGCGCGGGCCGAAGCGGTGTCGCTGAGTCATGCGCCTGAAGGCTTGATCCGCGTGGACGCACCGGCGGCTTTCGGCAGGCGGCATTTGGCGCCTGCCATCGCTGACTTTCTCAACGTCTATCCGGGACTGGACGTGCACCTGCACTTGATCGACAGCTTTGTCGACATGCAGGGCGAGCATCTGGGCAAGGTCGACCTGGTGCTGCGGGCCGGGCATATCGTCGACACCCGGCTGATTGCCACGCCACTGGCCAGCATCGTGCGCATCGCTTGCGCAAGCCCGGCCTACCTGAAAAGCCGTGGCACCCCGACCCATCCCAGCCAGTTAAGCGAGCATGACGGCCTGGACTGGGAAGGCCTGGCACCGATGTTCGCCTGGCGTTTTGAGCTCGATGGGCGCAAATCCACCTACCGCCCGCAGCGCATTCGCATGAGCGCCAATAACGCCGAAGCCCTGCTTTCAGGCGCGCTGGCCGGACTGGGTGTTGCCCACCTGCCCACCTGGCTCGCCAGTGAATACCTGGTGCGCGGTGAACTGGTCCCGCTGTTCTGCGAGAACGGCCTGCCGACGCCTGAAACCGCGGGCATCTATGCGCTACGCCTGGAGCAACACGCCAACGCCCGCAGCCGCTTGTTGCTGGAATACCTCAAGGCGCGCTTCAGCCCTGTGCCGCCCTGGGACCTGGCACTGCAAAGCGGCCTGGGTTGACCGGCCGGACAGAATTGTCTGGCGCGTTAAAGATTTGCCCGCTAGATTCGAAACCAGACACGTTTTAAGGCACTGCCATGACCAAGCCCCTCGATACCTGCGAATCCTTGTTGCTCGACAACCAGCTGTGTTTTGCCCTGCATTCCACCTCGTTGTTGATGACCAAGGTCTACAAACCGCTGCTGCAAGCCCTCGGCCTGACCTATCCGCAGTACCTGGCCATGATGGTGCTGTGGGAAGAGGATGGCTTGACCGTAGGCGAAATCAGCAATCGCCTGCTGACGGATCCCGGCTCCCTGACGCCGCTGCTCAAGCGCCTGGAAGCCGAAGGCCTGCTCAGCCGCACCCGCAGCCGCGAAGACGAGCGCGTGGTGGTGGTTGAATTGACCGAGGCCGGGCGCGCCCTGCGGGACAAAGCCATGGATATTCCACAGTGCATCCTGGGCGCCAGCGGGCTGGACATCGAGCAGTTGCGCAAGCTGCAGGGCGATTTACTGGCACTGCGAAAAAACCTGCAAGTCTCCCTCTAAAGGCACCACGCATCAAAAAATGTGGGAGCGGGCTTGCTCGCGAATGCGGTGGATCAGTCAATGCATCTAGTGACTGTCACACCGCATTCGCGAGCAAGCCCGCTCCCACATTTGTTTGTGCAATGCCTGGCTATCAAAGCACGCAAAATATTTTCCAAATATATCTTGCGCACTAACTATTAGCGCGATACATTCACCTCGCCACTTACTTAGCGCGCAAACATTTAGCGCATATACTGACGAGGAAATCACCATGCAAGCTCTCTACACCGCAGTAGCCACCGCCACCGGCGGCCGTGATGGTCGTGCTGTTTCCAGCGACAACATCCTCGATGTAAAACTCTCCACGCCAAAAGAACTGGGCGGCGCGGGTGGCCAGGCCACCAACCCGGAACAACTGTTCGCCGCCGGTTACTCCGCCTGCTTCATCGGTGCCCTGAAATTCGTCGCCAGCCAGACCAAACGCAAAATCCCGGATGACGCTTCGATCACTGCCCACGTCGGCATCGGTCAAATCCCCGGCGGTTTCGGCCTGGACATCGACCTGCACGTCAGCTTGCCCGGCCTGGCCCAGGACGACGCGCAAAGCCTGGTCGACGCTGCGCACCAGGTCTGCCCTTACTCCAACGCCACCCGTGGCAACGTCGATGTACGCCTGCACGTAACCGTCTGACCCACGCGGTTTTTTGGAGAAGAACATGAACACATTTGGCAAAGTACTCACCGGCACCCTGCTCGCCTTCTCGATCACCAATGCCTTTGCGGCCGGCGGTGACGTGGAGCACAACACCCAGGCGTTTCTCGATGTACTGAACGCCGGCACCGGCAAACCGATGGAGCAACTGACGCCCAGGGAAGCCCGTGCGGTGCTGACAGGTGCACAGTCAGGCGTGAAACTGACGCTGCCCAAGGCCGACGTGAGCCAGAAGACCATTCAGGTCGATGGCCAGCCGCTGAGCCTGACCATCGTGCGTCCGGCCGGGGTCAAGGGCACATTGCCAGTGTTCATGTTCTTCCACGGCGGTGGCTGGGTACTCGGGGATTTCCCGACCCACGAGCGTCTGGTACGTGACCTGGTGGTGGGGTCGGGAGCGGCGGCGGTGTTCGTCAACTACACGCCATCACCTGAAGCGCACTACCCGGTGGCGATCAACCAGGCGTACGGGGCAACCAAGTGGGTGGCCGAACACGGCAGCGAGATCAACGTTGATGGCAAACGCCTGGCCGTCGCCGGCAACAGCGTCGGCGGCAACATGGCAGCGGTGGTCAGCCTGATGGCCAAGGACAAGGGCACTCCGTCAATCAAGTTCCAACTGCTGTTGTGGCCGGTGACCGACGCCAACTTCGACACCGGGTCCTACAACCAGTTTGCCGAAGGCCACTTCCTGACCCGCAACATGATGAAGTGGTTCTGGGACAACTACACCACCGACACCAACCAGCGCGCCGAGATCTATGCGTCGCCCCTGCGGGCAAGCACCGCGCAGCTCAAGGGTTTGCCACCTGCGTTGATTCAGACCGCAGGCTCGGACGTGCTGCGTGACGAAGGCGAAGCCTATGCCCGCAAGCTGGATGAAGCCGGTGTACCGGTGACCGCCGTGCGCTACAACGGCATGATCCATGACTACGGTTTGCTGAATGTCGTCAGCCAGGTACCGGAGGTTCGTTCGGCGCTGCTGCAGGCGTCCGAGGAGCTGAAGCAACACCTGAAGTAAAAACCGGCACCCACAAAAAAGCCCGACGCATGGTCGGGCTTTTTTTATCGTACCGGTGGCGCAAGAATTACTTCTTGGCGCGACCTTTGTACGAACCACCTTCACGGGTGTCGATCTCGATCAGGTCGTCGATTTCGATGAAATCGGCTACTTGCAGTTCGGTACCGTTAGCCAGCTTGGCAGGCTTCATCACCTTGCCCGAGGTGTCGCCGCGAGCGGAACCTTCGGTGTAGGCAACCTTACGCACGATAGTGGTCGGCAGCTCTACGGAAACCAGACGGTCTTCGAAGAAGATAGCTTCGCAGACGTCTTCCATGCCTTCTTCCACGAACGGCAGAACGGCTTCGATGTCTTCAGCGTTCAGCTCGTACATGGTGTAGTCGGTGGTGTCCATGAACGTGTAGGTGTCGCCGCTGATGAAGGACAGGGTCGCTTCTTTGCGGTCGAGGATCACGTCGTCCAGTTTGTCATCGGCGCTGTAGACGATCTCGGTCTTGTAACCGGTCAGCAGGTTCTTCAGCTTGGTCTTCATGATTGCGCTGTTACGACCAGACTTGGTGAACTCAGCTTTCTGAACCAGCCAAGGGTCGTTTTCGAGACGGATCACTGTACCGGGTTTCAGTTCTTTACCAGTTTTCATTGCGAATATCCGAAATTTGGATGGGATTTACAAAAATCAAGGTCGCGTATCATATCCAATTTACATAAAACTGTACCAGCGCCGTCGCAAGATCGGTCCGCGAGCCTTGTTCCAGAGCCCATTTCTCGGCGTTCGCGGTCACTTCCGGCCAGTGTTCCAGCAGCATTTTCCAGCAAAGTGCCATATCGCCATCAGCGTTCCAGGCCTGCCAAAGGCCGACCAACGCGACTTTCGCAGCCGGAGACAGACCTTCGGTATACAACTCAAGGAACGCATCGAGCTTGTCCAGGTGAATGTCTTCGTCCTGGCGATAGATATGCCACAACAGTGGCCGCCCGGCCCATTGCGCCCGCACGAACGAGTCTTCGCCGCGCACGGCGTTGAAGTCGCAGCACCACAACAGCCGGTCGTATTGCTCCTGGCGCACAAACGGCAGCACTTGCACGGTCAACCCGTCGCGCCGGTGCACATCACCTACTTCCAATGACTCGACCCCCAGCCAGCCCTGCACATCTCCGAGGATCCGCCCTTCCGGCACCAGCAGATGAGTGGCGCGCCCATCGGCCGCCAGCACGTCGAGCCAACTGGCCAGCCCGGCGTTTTCATAGGCGAACAACGACATCATCCGCGCACCGTCCACCGGGAAAACCCCAAGCGCCTGCAGAAACTGCTGCCGGGCGGCGGCGTCTTGCTGGAAGGCATCGCGCTGTTCCAGCAGCCCCGCCTCACGCAATAAGCCGCCGGTGCCGGGACGGAATCCGGGAAAGAAGAAGTACTTTTGCACGCCCTTGAATTTCACCGAGGGCAAACCGTGGCAGCCGACCACCCAGTCTTCGGCGCTCAGGTAATCCAGGTTCATCCACAGCGGCGTGCGGTCGCGTGCGGCCATCGCCTCCATGTAGTCAGGCGGCAATTGACAGGCGAACGCAGCGATCACCACGTCTGCCGCGTCGGTCGCCGGCCAGTCGGAGGGCCAGTAGCGCACGTCGACGCCCTCTTGCCATTGCTGGTGCACCTGCACATCAATCTCGGGGCACATGCGTTCGAACGCCCGCAGGTCATCGACCCACAAGCGCACCGCACACCCTTGTTCCGCCACCAATTGCCGGGCCAGGCGCCAGGTCACGCCGATGTCGCCGTAGTTATCGACGACGCTGCAAAAAATATCCCAGCGGGCTTTCATTCCGGGCTCCAACGCTCAAAGGCTCGATTGTCCGTATAAATGCCTCGATACAGAAGGGTTGATCGCGATTATTCTGCGCGCGGCTGTGGGACAATCGGCGCCATGCCGCACGTGCCTGCCAGGAGGCCACCATGTCTGATCGTTCGTTCTCGCTGTTCAAACTCAGTATCGCCGTGGCCTTCGGCCTGTGGCTGGGGTTTATCGCCATTGTGCTGAGCGTTTGGCTGGCTTCCCGCTACCTGCCCGAGCAAACCGTGGCGCCGGTGGCCCGAGTGGTGCAGCAACTGGGCAAGCCAGAGGTGGTTGCACCGGAGCCGCCGAACCGGATGTTCGAGCAGTACCAGGAGAACCTGCGCAAGCAGGAGCAACAGCAAACCCTGGACCAGGCCCGCAACAACCCGCGTAACCTGTCCAACCCCAAATGCCAGTTCTGGCTGCAACAGGACCAGAACGCCCCCAACGACAAGAGCCGGGCCAACGTCCTGCAATTTTGCGATTGATCACGAAAGCCGCCCATGAATAAACACGCCGTTCACCAGTTGGTTTTGGACAAACTCGCGGTCGATCTCGATATCGCCCAGCGCGCCGCGCAAACCGCGTACGAAACCGCGACCCACGAAGAAAACATCGCCGAGAACAAGTACGACACCCTGGGCCTGGAGGCTTCTTACCTGGCAGCCGGCCAGGCCCGACGCGTCGAGGAGATCCGGCAGGCGCTGACGCTCTGCCAGAACATGCAACTGCGGGCCTACGATGACCAGCGCGGCATCGAAGTGGGCGCATTACTGGGGTTGGCAGATGAAAACGATCGCCAGCAGTGGCTATTCCTGGCGCCGGACGGCGCAGGCTTGAAGGTCGATATGGTGGGGCAACCGGTGACCGTCATCACCCCACGCTCGCCCCTGGGCAAAAGCCTGTTGGGCAAGTTCGAAGGGGATGAGGTGGAGATTCTGGTGGGGGGCGCTCGGCAACAGTTTGCTGTTACCGAGGTGAAGTAAGCCGATCAGTGAACCGGTAGTTCAACGCCGTCGAACAGCTCTTCCAGTTCCTGCTTGTTGTGGCACTGGATGGCCTTGGCCATCACTTCGCGCGTCAGGTGCGGCGCGAACTTTTCGATGAAGTCGCACATGAAACCACGCAGGAAGGTGCCACGACGGAAACCGATCTTGGTCACGCTGGACTCGAACAGCTCGCTGGCATCGAGCACCACCAGGTCGTTGTCGAGCTTGGTGTCGACCGCCATCTTGGCGACGATACCGACACCCAGGCCCAGGCGCACATAAGTCTTGATGACGTCGGCATCAGCCGCGGTGAACACCACTTTCGGCGTCAGGCCACGATGGCTGAAGGCTTCATCGAGTTTCGAACGGCCGGTGAAACCGAACACGTAAGTCACGATCGGGTATTCAGCCAGGGCTTCCAGGGTCAGCTTCGGCAGCTTGGCCAGTGGGTGGCCTTGTGGGACCACGACGCAACGGTTCCAGCGGTAGCACGGCATCATCACCAGGTCGCCGAACAATTCCAGCGCTTCGGTGGCAATCGCGAAATCGACGGTGCCGTCGGCGGCCATCTCGGCGATCTGCATCGGCGAGCCCTGGTGCATGTGCAAGGCCACGTCCGGGTACTGCTTGATAAAGCTGCTGATCACCGGCGGCAGCGCATAACGCGCCTGGGTGTGGGTGGTGGCGATCGACAGGGTGCCCTTTTTCTCGTTGGAGAATTCCTGGGCGATCTGCTTGATGCTTTCGACCTTGCGCAGGATCTCGCCGGCGGTGGTGATGATGCGCTCACCGGCCGGGGTGACACGGGTCAGGTGCTTGCCGCTGCGTGCGAACACTTCAACGCCCAACTCATCTTCGAGCAGGCGGATCTGCTTGCTGATACCGGGTTGCGAGGTGTAAAGGCTTTGAGCAGTAGCGGAAACGTTGAGGTCGTGGTGCGCCACTTCCCAGATGTAGCGCAGTTGTTGAAGCTTCATATGTGTCCCTCAAAGCGGATAGACGCCACGGGTATCAGCGACGGTATATAACTATATTAAAGGTTAGACGGATAAATCTAGAACTTTTTATCGTTTTCTACCAATCACACGTCGTCACTGCGTCGACGCTGCAACAGCGGTACCAGGTACACCGGCACCTGGGACAGCTGCAGCACCCGTGCGGCGGTTCTCCCCAGGGGTGTTGCCACCCCGACCGCCTGGCTGTGACTACCTACGATCAACAAATCCACAGAGAGTTTCTGCGACTGGTCGAGAATCACTTCACAAGGATCACCCTGGATCACCCGCACCGAACGGATCAACTTGAGGTCCTGCTCCCCGTCCCCCAGCTCCTCGCGAAAACTGTCGAGCACCCGTTGTTCGATGGTCGCCATCACCGTCGTCAGGCCCTGGCTTTGCCATTCACTCAAGGCCTTCTCATCAAGGTAGCTCTGCAACACCGATTCGGCGAACAGCCCGATGGGCTCGACCACGTGAATCACATACAGATCAGCCTTGAACGTTCGCGCCAGCGCCAGGGCATGTTGCATCACATAGGGGGCATACAGACCGAGGTCAGTGGCGTACAGCATCGAACGAATCATAGAACCTCCTGGGCAGCCAGGATGGCGGGGATTGATTCAGCTTAGCAGCGCCTTTGGCAGTGCTCAGCCCTCGGTCTGAATTTTCAACTCGTTACTGATGCCATGGGGGACGTGACCGGTAGCCACGAACTCCCGGGCCTTCTCGCAATGCCCTTCCTGGTCATCGAAAAACACATCGGCGGCGAAGGCTTCGAGGAACGCCGACTTCTCCAGGCCACCAAGAAACAGCGACTCGTCGAGACGGATATCCCACTCGCGCAGCGTGCGAATCACCCGCTCGTGGGAAGGCGCCGAACGGGCAGTCACCAGCGCAGTGCGGATGGGGCAGGACTCGTCGGGGAACTCGCGCTGCAACAGGTTGAGTGCCGCCAGGAAGCCCTTGAACGGGCCGCCGCGCAACGGCTCGCGGGCGGATTCGCGCTCGCTGGCCTGGAAGGCTTCAAGGCCGCCCGACTGATAAACGCGCTCGGACTCGTCGGAAAACAGCACCGCGTCGCCATCGAAGGCGATCCGCAATTCGGCACTGGAGGCCCGACCTGCGCCGCCCGACAGAATCGTCGCTGCGGCAAACCCGGCATCCAGGGCGCTGCGCACATCCTCGGCATGGGTGGACAGAAACAGGTGGCAGCCAAACGCCGCCAGATAAGGATAAGGGCTGCGCCCGCCGACAAACGCCGCGCGGGAGATGTCGAGCCCGTAATGCTGGATCGAATTGAATACACGCAAGCCGGTGTCGGCACTGTTACGCGACACCAGCACCACCTCGACCCGGGCGCGGCCGAGGCTGGCGTTGAGGCTCAGGAGTTTCTTCACCAGCGGGAAGGCGTCACCGGGCTCGAGGGTTTCTTCCTCGTGGTCGATCTGGTACTTGCGGTACGCCTCGACGCCTTGGGCCAGGTAGACCTTGTGGCTCTCGCTCAGGTCGAACAGCGCTCGCGAGGAAATCGCCAGCACCAGTTTGTCGCCCAATCCCTTCGCCATGGTGTTCCCCCAATCAGCGGTTATGCCGATCCATAAAACTCAAGGCCTGATACAGCGCCTGCATGCGTGGCAATTCACAACCCGCCGCGTTGGCCGCGGCCAAGGGGCGCGCGTAGATCGCCGCCAGTTCCAGCGGGCGCTTGTGCACGTAATCGTGATACATGCTGGGCAAGTAATCATCCATGCTCTCGGTCATGGTGAACATCTGCCCGGCGTAACTGGCGGGAATCTCATGCCCGCAGGCGTGGGCGCCCTGCACCACTTCGGCCATCAGCGCCTGGATCAGTTCGCGGCTGGACTCATCCGCCATCATCGCCGTGGTGCCCGTGCCGAACACTACCGAGAGACCGTTGTAAGGCACGTTCCACACCAGTTTATGCCAGCGCGCCTGGTGCACATTGGCCATGGCCTGGGAATCGATACCGGCCTGGTGAAACAGCGCGGCGCCTTCTTCGACGACGGCTTGCCGACCGCTGTCATCGTTGGCCGCGGGGCCACTGTGGTAACCCAGGTTGACCCGGCCCAGCGCCTGATGCTCGACGATCCCGGGACCGGAGCGGTGCACGCCGATGTAGCACAGGCCACCCAGCAGGTGCAGCGACGGCGGCAGGTGTTCACGCAGGCTGTCCTCTACGTCGAGGCCATTTTGCAACAGGATTATCCTGGCGTCCGGGGCGGCAACCTGAGCGATGGTCGGGGCCAGTTCGACATTCCCGGTCGATTTGGTGCCCACCAGCAGCCAGTCGCACGGCGGCATGTCGGCGGCGCGGGCATAAGCCTGTACCGGGTGAAGGTGCACGGTTCCGTGGATCGTGCTGTTGAGTTGCAGGCCGCGCTCGCTGACCGCCGCGTACTCGCTGCGCAGCAGGAAATGCACATCGAAGCCGGCGCGCGCGAGCATCACACCGTAGTAGCCACCAATGGCCCCGGTGCCGATGATCCCGATCCGTGGCGACTGTTTTGTTACTTCGGTCATGGCAACTCCTCTGGTATTCGTTTGAGCGCCTGCTGCACACCTTGAGTCAGGTCGCTGGCGGTCAGACGCGTCAGTGACGCTAATATTCCATGGAATTTCCCGTTACACACCACAAACAACGCCGGCAGGTGAAAGATCTCGTAGCGCTCCACTGCCCCGCCATTGTGACCCGCATCCACCCAGCACACCCGGTCCACCGGCAAGTCCCAACCCGGCAGTTGCTGGTGCAGGAAGCGGCAACGCGAGCAGCCGTCACCGGTAAACACCACCAGGGACGTGCCGGGAAGCCCCAGTAATTGCTGGTCGATATCCAGGTCGGTAAGTTGCAGTTCTTTCACTATACTGCTGCCACCGCCGTCAACTGGACGGTGCTCGGAGTCCGTGTGCATGGGTCGTTTCTTTCCTCACCCTGATGATGTCGCTGTCGAAATAACCCAACGCCCCATTTCCGGCATTTCCCGCCAACGGCTGCACACTATCGGCCTGGGCGGCGTCGCATGCAATTGCCCACGCGCCTGGCGCCAGGGCGCGGCCATCGAGTTGCACATCCCCTCACTGGGCCAGACGGCCCGCTATCCGGGCTATGTGGCATGGTGCCGCAAGGCCGAAAACGGCTACCGCGTCGACATTGCCTTTACCGATGAGCAGGCCTTGTTCGGTGCGCGGATGGGTGAGCAAGTGTGCCAGATCGAACGGTACTGCCGCCTCCACGAAGGCGTCGAGCCCACACCCGGGCAGAGCGAAGCGCTGGCCCGGGAATGGGTCACGCGCCATGCCGGCGAGTTCTCCCATGAGGCTTTTGTGCTGCCAGCGCTGGATTAAAGCGGACGTTGCCCATTGTCTCGCAGCCTTGTAACGCGCTAAGGTTCCGCTCCCCGCTGCACTTAAATCATGCTGTGCTCCGCCGCACGGGGATCGCTGGCGGCCGGCACCCGTGACCCTGACGAGTAACACGATGGCTGATTTACCGATCAACGACCTTAACGTCGAATCCAACGAGACCCTGATCACGCCCGATCAGCTCAAGCGTGAAATCCCCCTGAGCGACGCTGCCCTGCAGACCGTCACCAAGGGCCGCGAAGTCATCCGTGAGATTCTCGACGGCACCGACCACCGCCTGTTCGTGGTCATCGGGCCGTGCTCGATCCATGACCTCAAGGCTGCCCACGAATACGCCGAGCGCCTGAAGCTGCTGGCGGCGGAAGTGTCCGACACCTTGTACCTGGTGATGCGTGTCTATTTCGAGAAGCCGCGTACCACCGTCGGCTGGAAAGGCTTGATCAACGACCCGTACCTGGACGACTCGTTCAAGATCCAGGACGGCCTGCACATCGGTCGTCAATTGCTGCTGGACCTGGCGGAAATGGGCCTGCCGACGGCAACCGAAGCCCTGGACCCGATTTCCCCGCAGTACCTGCAAGACCTGATCAGCTGGTCGGCAATTGGTGCACGCACCACCGAATCCCAGACTCACCGCGAAATGGCTTCCGGCCTGTCCTCGGCCGTGGGTTTCAAGAACGGTACCGATGGCGGCCTGACCGTGGCGATCAACGCCCTGCAGTCGGTCTCCAGCCCGCACCGCTTCCTGGGCATCAACCAGGAAGGTGGCGTGTCCATCGTCACCACCAAGGGCAACGCCTACGGTCACGTGGTACTGCGTGGCGGCAATGGCAAGCCCAACTATGATTCGGTCAGCGTGGCCTTGTGCGAACAGGCGCTGAACAAGGCGAAGATCAAGCCGAACATCATGGTCGATTGCAGCCACGCCAACTCCAACAAGGACCCGGCCCTGCAACCGCTGGTGATGGAGAACGTGGCCAACCAGATTCTGGAAGGCAACCAGTCGATCATCGGCCTGATGGTCGAAAGCCACCTGAACTGGGGCTGCCAGGCGATTCCAAAGGACCTGGCCGACCTGCAATACGGCGTGTCGATCACCGATGCGTGCATCGACTGGTCTGCCACCGAGACCACCTTGCGCAGCATGCACGCCAAGCTCAAGGACGTGTTGCCCAAGCGCCAGCGCGGCTGAGCACAGACTGCGGACACAAAAACGCCGGGCTAAACCCGGCGTTTTTTTTGATCGTTCCCCCGCCCTGCGTGGGAATGCATCCTGGGATGCTCTGCGTACCGCCCTACTCAATGCTCAAAGCTTCGCGGCATGGCGCTGGTGGCGCTCCATGTAGCGCTCAACGTAGGAGCAGGACGGGATCACCGTATAACCTGCCTCTTCGGCGAACTTCAACGCTTCCTCGGTCAGCGCGGCAGCAATGCCACGGCCGCGCAATGCGTTGGGCACGAAGGTGCGATAGATATCCAGGGTCTGCTTCCCGAGATCCATATAGGTCAGATAGGCACGATGACCGTCCACATTGGTCTCGAACTGATGACCAGCCTGGTCATGGTGGATGGACAACGCCTCGCTCATCACTACTCCTCGCGGGTCTTGGTTTCTGACCCCTACCTTACCGATGTTTTTCCGGCGAAGGAACATCTACGCCACCCGGTGCCGGTTTCGACAACGAGAAAAGCGGCCAGTGCCTTGCACTAGCGCTCACAACCAGCACAGGGAAATAGTAGGCGCCAATCGCACAATTGCTCAAGACGCGCTCGTCTTCCGTTGCGCTGGCGGACATAGAAAGGGCCAATCGAGATTCCTTACGTCGATGGCCTGAACATTGCCGGCAGTTGAAGCTTGAGACGAACACGCGCTCTTAAAGTCACCTCAACATGCACAAAAGATACCGAATGGCGAAAAGACAATCTGAACAATAGTGTCAGGGACGATATATAAAATGACTTATGTTTACATGGCTTAACACATGCCAGCCGGCCCTTTCAGGCTGGATCCAATCCTCGGCCGAGTGCAAAAATCTGCATATTTTTTATACAGACTCTCGAAAGATTAGCCAAAATAGATTGGACGCGAGAATTTTTTTTGCTTCTTGCGCTACGTCAGTTTACTTACTACAAGTAATGGGTAGTATGTACGCCGGCTATTAGCTCACTCTGAGAAAGTAGCCATTTAATAGAAAGTCCTTGAAGGGGAACACGATGAACAACGTTCTGAAATTCTCTGCTCTGGCTCTGGCCGCAGTTCTGGCTACCGGTTGCAGCAGCGTCTCCAAAGAAACCGAAGCTCGTCTGACTGCAACTGAAGACGCAGCAGCACGCTCCCAGGCTCGTGCAGACGAAGCCTACCGTAAAGCTGATGAAGCTCTGGCTGCTGCTCAAAAAGCACAACAGACTGCTGACGAAGCTAACGAGCGCGCTCTGCGCATGCTTGAAAAAGCAAGCCGCAAGTAATAATCCTCCGGGGTTGTTATCAAGCCGATCCATTCTTGGATCGGCTTTTTTTTGCCTGTGATTTGGCTGGATTCCAGACAATAAAAAACCCGTCACCGCGCGAGGCGATAACGGGTTATGGATCGTGCAGGCTTACTGCTGCAGATCGACCGGCGTACTCGACACCATCGGCGCCCCGCCCGGCACACCGATTTCCGTCGGGATACCGTCTTCGGCCGCAACCACGTCACGCACCTGGTCCCAGTTGACCCGCAGGTTGCTGGACAGGTCTTCACGCTTGAGCAAGGCGTTGATGACGGCGGTGTGCTTGTCGACGACCGATGGGGTGCCATCGTCGTTCAGCGGCGTATGGGCTTCCAGGTAGACCTTGCCCCCGGCCGCGCCGAACTTGTAGGCGTCGTTGATAATCCGCACCGACGTGCCCACCGGCACCATGTCGGCCATTTCCAGCACGTTGTTGTTGAACATGCGGAAGCAACCGTGGCTGGTACGGGTACCGATGCCGAACTTCATGTTGGAACCGTGGATCAGGTAGCCCGGCGTGCCGAGGGTGAACTTGAACGGCCCCAGCGGGTTGTCCGGGCCAGCCGGCACGACGTTGGGCAACGGGTCGCCATTGGCGGCGTGTTCTGCCTTGATCGAGGCTGGCGGGGTCCAGGTCGGGTTCGGGATCTTGCCCGTGATGGTGGTGTGGGCCACTGGCGAGCCCCAGCCTTCACGGCCAATCCCCAACGGGAACGTGTACACCACGTTCTGGCCCTTGGGGTAGTAGTAGAGCCGGTACTCCGCCAGGTTGATCACGATGCCTTCACGCGGGCCGGGCGGCAGGATGAAGCGCGTCGGCAACACGATCTCGGTACCCGCTCCCGGCAGCCAGGCATCCACGCCCGGGTTGGCCGCGACCATCTCCGAATAACCCAGGTCGTAGGTGGTGCCGAGGTCCGCGAAGGTATCTTCGTACTTGGCCTTGATCACCTGGACCTGGCCAACGATATCTTCACCCGGTGGCGGCAAAGGCAACTGCAAGGCTGCAGCAGAACCGGCCGCGCAGAGCGCAGCGAGAGACAGGCAGCAGGTGACGGCGGAAAGGCGCGACAACATCCGGGAATTCCTTCGCAGATCGACGGGTAGTAGAAAATGGATTGTACACGGCTGCCCGGCGGGCACCCATATTCAAAGCTCGAAGCGCAGCTCTGGCCAGATCGGCGGTGTGCCGCGTTTTTGCGACTCGAGGATCGCCCGGCACAGGGGGCACAAACGCTGGTCCTGGAAGATCGAGCGATCCACCGATGACCAGCGCGGCTGGGCAGGCAACAACGTGCCGCAGAGGGTGCGGTCGATGGACCCGCCCAACTCCAATTGACGCGTCACCAGATGCACCCGGACTTCCTGGCAGGCGAACAGATCCAGCTGTTCGTCAGGCTCGATCAGTTGGTAGGCAAACAGTGACCAGGCAGGACGCGACATCGGGGGCTCCAAATCGGGGGGGCGCCACCTTAGCCGAAAGACCGCTGCTAGAAAAGCGTCATAGCAGTGGTTTTAGCGTTGGCCAGACATTTTCCAGCAACTTGCCCTGCGCGCCAACCGCCGGGTGCAATTGGTCAGCCTGCATCAGCTCTGGATGGCCGCCGATTCCTTCCAGGAAAAACGGTACCAGCGGGACGCTTTTTTCCTTGGCCAGGGCCGGGTAGACATTAGCAAACGCGGTGGTGTATTTCGGCCCGTAATTAGGCGGCAACTGCATGCCCAGCAGCAGCACCTTGGCACCGCTGGCCTTGGACTGTTCAATCATCGATGCAAGATTTTGTTTCAATTGCTCGGGTGGCTGCCCACGCAGGCCGTCATTGCCGCCCAGCTCAATGATCACCAGGTCCGGCTTATGCTCTGCAAGCGCCGCCGGCAGCCGCGCCCGGCCTCCGGCACTGGTGTCGCCGCTGATGGAGGCGTTGACCACTTTATCGTCGAAACCTTCGCTCTTGAGCCGTTGTCCCAACAACGCTACCCACCCTTTGCTGGTATCCAGCCCGAAACCGGCACTGATACTATCGCCAACGATCAGGACTGTACCCGCCGCTGCGTTCTGGGCCATGCACATCAAGGCCAGGCCAGCACTCAAAAACCACATTCGCATTGGATTCTCCATGGGCGCAAGCATTCTCACCGCGCGAAACCTTAGCAAAGTGGTTCCCAGCGCGGAAGGTGAACTGACTATCCTGCACGAACTGAGCCTGGAACTGAACAAGGGCGATAGCCTGGCTATCGTCGGCGCCTCCGGTTCCGGCAAATCCACCCTCCTCGGCCTGCTGGCCGGCCTCGACCTGCCCAGCAGTGGCGAAGTCACCCTCGCCGGCCAGGCCCTGAGTACCCTCGACGAAGACCAGCGTGCACGCATCCGCGCCGAGCACGTGGGGTTTGTGTTCCAGTCCTTCCAGTTGCTCGACAGCCTCAACGCGCTGGAAAACGTGATGCTGCCCCTGGAGCTGGACGGCCGCAAGGACGCCCGCGAGCGCGCCAAACACCTGCTGGAGCGTGTCGGCCTGGGCCAGCGTCTCACCCACTCGCCGCGCCAACTCTCGGGGGGTGAGCAGCAACGGGTAGCGATTGCCCGGGCGTTTGCTGCCGAACCAGACGTGCTGTTTGCCGATGAACCCACCGGCAACCTCGACAGCCATACCGGCGAGCGCATCAGCGACCTGCTGTTCGAACTCAACAAAGAGAGCGGCACGACCCTGGTGCTGGTGACCCATGACGAGCGCCTGGCCCACCGTTGCCGTCGCCTGATCCGTCTTGAAGCCGGCCTGATGGTCGCGCCCCTGGAGCCTTGATGGCACGCTTGCCCTTGTTGCGCCTGTTCAGCCTTGCCCTTCGCCAGTTGCTGCGCGATGCCCGCGCCGGCGAACTGCGCGTGCTGTTCTTCGCCCTGCTGGTGGCCGTGGCCGCCAGCACCGCCATCGGTTACTTCGGTGCCCGCCTGAACGGCGCGATGATGTTGCGCGCCACCGAGTTC
The DNA here is from genome assembly GCF_013385345.1 of Pseudomonas sp. I8001. Taxonomy (NCBI): domain Bacteria; kingdom Pseudomonadati; phylum Pseudomonadota; class Gammaproteobacteria; order Pseudomonadales; family Pseudomonadaceae; genus Pseudomonas; species Pseudomonas sp. I8001. The sequence goes on along the minus strand of NZ_JACAQC010000033.1, from coordinate 235,983 downwards.
CTGGCGGCCGACCTGGTGCTGGAAGGCAGTTCACCCGCCCGCACCGAGCAAATCCAGAGTGGCACCGAGCTGGGCCTGCAGCACGCCAGGGTGGTGGAATTCTCCAGCGTGATTGCCACTGACGCTGGCATCCAGCTGTCCAGCATCAAGGCGGTCAACGAGGCGTATCCGTTGCGCGGCGAGCTGAAGAGCGCCGCCGAACCCTTCGCCGAAGAAACTGCCGGAGGTGGCCCCAAACCCGGTGAAGCCTGGGTGGAAGCACGGCTGTTGACGGCACTGAACCTGAAAATCGGCGACAGCATCGACGTCGGCATGAAGACCCTGCGCCTTTCCCGCGTGCTGACCTATGAGCCGGATCGCGCCGGCAACTTCTATAGCCTGACGCCCAGGGTGATGATCAACCTGGCCGACCTTGACGCCACCGGCGTGGTGCAGCCCGGCAGTCGCGTGAGTTATCGCGACCTGTGGCGAGCGCCACAGGGCGGCACCGTGCTGCAAACCTATCGCGACCTGGTCAAGCCCGGCCTGGCCGCCAACCAGCGGCTGCAGGATGCGCGCGACGGCAACCAGCAGATCGGCGGCGCGCTGGGCAAGGCCGAACGTTACTTGAACATGGCCAGCCTGGTGGCGGTGCTGCTCTCCGGCGTGGCCGTGGCGCTCTCGGCCAATCGCTTCGCCAGCCGACGCTTTGATGCCAGCGCCTTGCTGCGCTGCCTCGGATTGTCGCGACGCGAAACCATGTTGCTGTTCAGCCTGCAATTGGCCGTGCTGGGGTTGCTGGCCAGCCTGACCGGCGCCCTGCTCGGCTGGCTGGCGCAATTGGGCCTGTTTGCGCTGTTGCATGACCTGCTGCCGGCGGACGTTCCACCCGGCGGGCTGCTGCCGGCCGTTGCCGGGATTGGCACCGGGCTGGTAGCCCTCGCCGGTTTCGCCCTGCCGCCGCTGGCCGCCCTGGGGCGGGTGCCGCCACTGCGGGTATTGCGCCGCGACTTGCTGCCAATCCCTTCCAGCACCTGGATGGTCTACGGCGCCGCACTCTTCGCCCTGGGCCTGATCATGTGGCGCTTGAGCCTCGACCTGGTGCTGACCTTCGCCCTGCTGGGCGGCGGCGTGATTGCCGCGCTGGTTCTCGGCGGCCTGCTGCTCCTGTTGCTGCAAAGCCTGCGACGCCTGCTTGCCAGGGCCTCCTTGCCATGGCGCCTGGGGCTGGGCCAGTTGCTGCGTCATCCCCTGGCGGCCGCGGGGCAGTCACTGGCGTTCGGGCTAATCCTGTTATCCATGGGCTTGATCGCGTTGTTGCGCGGCGAATTGCTGGACACCTGGCAGAACCAGTTGCCCAAGGACGCCCCCAACTATTTCGCCCTGAACATCCTGCCCGCCGACAAAGACACCTTCGGCGCACGCCTGCTGGAATTGCAGGCACAGTCTGCTCCGTTGTATCCGGTGGTGCCGGGACGCTTGATCAGCATCAATGGCGCCCCGGTGCAGGAGATCGTCAGTAAGGATTCCAGCGGCGATCGCGCAGTGCAGCGAGACTTGAGCCTGACCTGGGCCGCCGACCTGCCACCGGGCAACAAGCTGACGGCGGGCTCGTGGTGGACAGCGCAACCGACCGACGAAATTCCCGGCGTCTCGGTGGAGGCCAAGGTCGCCGACAGCCTGAAACTCAAGCTCAACGATCACCTGGTGTTTACCGTCGGCGGGGAAAACCGCGAAGCGCGGGTCACCAGCCTGCGGGAAATCAACTGGGACAACTTCCAGCCCAACTTCTTCATGATCTTCCAGCCCGGCACCCTGAAGGACCTGCCGGCCACCTACCTGACCAGCTTCTACCTCGCACCCGGCCATGACCAACAGATCGTCGACCTGTCCCGGGCCTTCCCGGCGGTGACCATCCTGCAGGTGGAGGCACTGCTGGAACAACTGCGCAGCATCCTGGCCCAGGTCACCCTGGCGGTGGAGTACGTGCTGTTGTTTGTCCTGGCGGCGGGGATGGCCGTGTTGTTCTCCGGGCTCCAGGCAACCCTCGATGAGCGAATTCGCCAGGGCGCCCTGCTGCGGGCGCTGGGGGCTGAGCGCAAGTTGCTGGTCAAGGCCCGGCGTATCGAGTTCGGGTTGTTGGGCGCAGTCAGCGGGTTGTTGGCAGCGCTGGGCACTGAACTGGTGACACTGGTGCTGTACCGCTACGCGTTCGACCTGACCTGGCACCCGCATCCGTGGCTATTGCTGCTGCCGGTGATCGGCGCCGTGCTGATCGGCGGTGCCGGCGTGTTCGGCACCCGCCGCGCACTGAATGCCAGCCCGTTGACGGTGCTGCGCGAGGGCTGAAAACGCAAATGGCCCGCACGCGTTCATGCGTACGGGCCATCCGTTGTCACTTCACATATTCGATAGCGGTGATCCACCAGCACACTTCGCCACTGGGGGTCTGCACGAGCGCCTCGTCATCCACTTCCTTGCGCAACAGTGCCCGGGCCATGGGTGAGTCGATGGAGATGTAGTCCATACGCTCATAGATCTCGTCGTACCCCACGATGCGAAACCGCTTGGTCTCGCCCTGTTCGTTTTCAATCTCCACCCAGGCGCCGAAAAACACCTTCCCTTCCTGCTCGGGCATGTACTCGACCACGCGCATGTCTTCCAGGCGCTTGCGCAAATAACGCACCCGGCGATCAATTTCCCGCAGCAGCTTCTTGTTGTACTGGTAGTCGGCGTTTTCGCTCCTGTCCCCCAGGGAGGCCGCCCACGTCACTTTGCGGGTGGTATCAGGGCGCTTTTCTCGCCACAGGTAATCAAGCTCCTTTTTCAGGGCTTCATGACCTTCTTTGGTAATCAGCTTGGTGCTCAAAAGCTCTACATCCCCTGGAAGTTTGCATTTTTCAGACCCGCTGCCGCATCAGGCACAACGCATTTAACGCCCGATGTCGGCTGTGGGGGTCGATGATAAATGAACTCGGGAAAGTAGCCAGACCCACCGGCGGATTCCGGCAACGACGCGTATCAGTCAGCCTCCGTCTGGGTCGGGCCGCATTCAGGCTGGCCGCGCCCGTTCTCGCCAAGCCATGCAAGTGACTCATCCAGGGATTGAAGCGTAACCCTCAGGTTGTCCCGCAGGACAGGCAACTGGAACAGCGCAGCCGTCAGCTGTTGCTCCTTGAGGCGCACCGCAAGGTCACGGTCATGCAACTGGGCTTCCTGGCTCTCCAGGTAGCGCGCACGCTCGTCCATTCGACGCTGCTCTGTCTGGTTCAGCGCCGAGCTGCCAGCCAGATGCTCCTCCCGGAGGGCCAGCGTGCGGGCCAACTGTTCCAGGGACGTTTCCTTTTCGGCAATCCTGTCGGCACTCCGCTGACTCTCCTGCTCAAGGTCAGCCTTTTCCTGGCGCAGTTCGAGACGCAACTGATCAAGCGCTTCTTCCTGCTTGAGCACGCTGAGCTTTTGCTGCGTCAGCTCCTGTGACAATCGGGAAAGATTGGCCAGCGTATCGTCCACTTCAAACAACGAGGATGACTCATTCCGGGCAGGCATGGGCGGCGGCGCCTGGGGGACCGGTTCAGGTTGTTGGACTATGGGCGCCGGCACTGGCGCAGCGACAGCAGGCGCCTCGATCGGTGCCTGTAGTGGCGCCTCAACGAGCGGCTCGGATATCTCGAGCTCAGCCTCGGGCGCCTGCGCCACCGGCTCGGGCAATGACCGCGCAGGCTCTGAAGGATCGGGGGACCTGGGAGCAGACACCATTCTTGAGGAGAAACGAATCGACGGCACGATCAACGTATTGCTTTCAATGGCGGGCAAACCGGGCGCCGACGTTCCCAGGGTAATCACCTTCATCACCAGGGATTTCTTGATCGTCAACGAGTGATGATCTTCAGGCCTGGCCGGGGGCAATTTGCAGCCTTTCAAATCAACAAAATGAAAGGGAATCTGAGTTTCGCCGCTGCTTGCAGATTTTGCCCCGGGAGCAGCCGCGAGCGTCAGGATTTGCTTGAAGACATGGGTCGCTATTTGCAGGTCTTCCTTGGAGTCTATCGCCCCCAGAAAGTAACGTTCGGACTTTTTGCGCAACGCTGCGATGTACACCCGTGAACTACCGGGCTCTGTTTCTTCATCCAGACTGTAGGCAAGAAAGTTTGAAGAGATCTGCGCCACCGCAAAACCACAAAGCAGTGCACCATTGACCGGCGCATCATGCCCGGACTGTTCAAGAACAAGGGTACGTAGAAGCAGCATGACATCAGGCTCCATTTCAAATTGGCATAAACTTTAAATAAACACCAAATAAACAACGACTGTAATTAAATCATCAAAAGCAAAACAATTGTTTCAGCGAGTCATAGTCTGGCATGTAGGACTTATCTTATTCAGCCCCCTCAGCATTTCCAAGAGCGTTTATTGAACGTACCATTTTTTAACAGTGCGACGTCGGAAAAGCTTCAACATAAAAGATTTCAAGCATTGAAATTTCGAACATTCACAACCTGCTGTTCACCCAGGTTAATCCAGCCTTGCCATATCCATTCAGTAGAAAAGCATAATGATCGAGATAACGAGCCTGACAAAAACCATGGGCGGAAAAAACATTATTCATGACTTCTCATTCAACGCCCAACCCCAGGAATGCCTCGGGCTGTTTGGAAATGATGGTGCGGGAAAAACAACTATTATCAAAATGATCTCAGGCTCGACTACACCCTCTTCAGGCCATATAAAAATATTCGGTAACGATATCGCCCTGAACGCATTCCAGGCAAAGAAAGTCACCGGCTACCAGCCAGAGCGACTCTTGAGCCATGGTGCAATGAGTGTAAAGGCCTTTCTCGGTTTCATTGCCGAAATACGCGGATTCCGCGGCGCGGAAAAACGCAAGATGATTGACCGGGCAGTTGCACGGCTTGAGTTGTGGCGGATACTCAAAAGCCCGGTGGAAACCCTCACGGACGGGTTGAAACGCAAGGTAGCCATCGCCCAGGCAATCCTGCATGACCCCAGCCTGCTGTTGCTCGATGAGCCAACAGAAGGTCTGAATGCCGACCAGAAACACAAAGTCAGAATGCTCATCAAGTCGCTCAGCGACGAGATGACGGTCATTGTCGCGTCCCGTGCGCCGGAAGAACTGACCGGTATTTGTACCCGCGCACTGGTGATAGCCGACGGCCGATTGGTGGCAGACACTTCGGTGCCCGAACTGCAGCGCAGCTCCCGTCATCACCAGGCGGTCACCCTTGCAGCCGACACACCACTGGACCTGTTGGCCCTGGCGGTATTGCCCGGGGTCGCCGGCATCGAGGAAGACCGCGAGACTCCCGGCACAGTGACCGTACTCGCCCTGCCGGGGCAAATCATCTACCCCCACATCAATGCACTGGTCACCCAGCGCCGCTGGAAGCTCAATGCCCTGAGCCTGGAAGCCGGGCGCCTGGATGACGTTGTGCACCATATGAGCCAGGAGGCATCGATTTGAAACTTCTCCCGGTCATATTCAAGCGTCAACTGGTCAGTTATCTTTCGGCTCCCGTCACTTACCTGAGCACTGCGGTTTTCCTGACCGCCGCTGCTGTATTTGGCTTCCACTCAACCCGGTTACTGGAAGTCGGCAGTGCCGACTTGCAGGGCTTCTTCCAATTGCACCCCTGGCTCTACTTACTGTTGACACCTGTCCTATGCACTCGGCTTTGGGCCGACGAGCCCACCACCGGTTCCATGGAGTTTCTGAAAACCCTGCCCGTCACACGTTTCGAGATAGTGGTCGGAAAGTTTCTGGCGGCCTGGATTGTTTCCGGCGTGGCCCTGCTGTTGACCTTCCCGATAGTCATCACCGTCAACTATTTTGGCAATCCGGACAATACAGTCATTGCGTCACAATACCTGGGAAGTTGGGTATTGGCCGGATGTTATCTATCCGTGGGTTGTTTTATCTGCGCACTGACACACCATCGCGCGATTATATTCACCGTAACCCTGTGCTTGCTGCTGACCGCCAGTGGCCTGTCATCCATTCTTGATGCGATTGAACATCAAGTTCCGGTATGGCTGATTGACCGCCTTCTTTCCCTGAGCCCGTCTGCGCGTTTTGACGCCATTGACCAAGGGGTACTGGCTCTTCAAGACAGTTTGTACTTCATCAGTATGATCATCGCCTTTCTTGGCGCGACGGTCATTGTCCTGAATGTAAGAAACGGTTGAGAAGGACACATCACGATGAAAACGCGACTAAGTGCCAGCCTCACAATTATCACGCTCCTGTTACTGTTTCTCGCTTTTAACCTGGTCTGGGCACTGAAACTTCCAAATCCACGGCTGGATTTTTCGGAACAGAACATCCATACACTTTCCGATCCTGTACAGACTATGCTCGGTTCACTGGAAAGACCGGTGGATCTGTACTTCTTCAATTCAAGCAACCGTGCACACAAAGCCAACGCCGTTGAAAGCTACGCTAAACGGGTAGAGCTGTTGCTCAAGGAATATGAAAAAGCGGCAAAGGGCAAAATCAACCTGCACCTCATCGACCCCACCCCTTTTTCTGAAGATGAATACAAAGCCAGGTTACTGGGACTTGACGAACAACACGGATTCTTCGGCCTGGTGGGTACCAGCGCGGGCCATGCGCCCCATAGCATCCCGTCATTCAGCCCGGACCGGGAGTCACTGCTGGAGTATGAAATCAGCCATTTGATTCATAAGGTGATCCACCCCGAGCAACCCATTGTGGGCGTGATCTCCCGGCTGCCAATAAACGGTGAGCGAGATGAACGCAACGGCGTTAATACGCCTCCCTGGCAGGTGTTGCAGGAGATCCGTCGCCAGTTCAACGTGGTGAGCCTGGAGCCGGGTATCGCGCAAATTCCTGAACACGTCAAAACCCTGATGGTGATTCATCCCGGCAACCTGCCTGACCAAACCCTCTACGCAATAGACCAGTTTGTATTGGGCGCAGGCAAGTTGATGATGTTTATCGACCCGCTTGTCGGGCTGGACACCAGCGTCACGGCCCCGGAAAACCCCAGGCTGGAGGCATTGCTGTCCGCCTGGGGCATCCAGATGCCCGCGAACAAGGTGATTGCCGATCGCGACTATGCCACTTCGGTGATCCTGACCACAGGCCAGCCGCCTGTGCGCCATCCCGCGGCACTGACCTTGCCCCGCCAGGCGATGGCACAGGATGACATCAGCGCCTGGAAACTTCACAACGTCAACGTCCTGAGCAGCGGCGCCCTGGCCCCTGCCAAGAGAAGCCGCATGACCTTCACCCCGTTGCTGCAAAGCTCCGCGCACGCCGCGCTGTTTGAGGCAGAGCGCTTCGCCCTGCCAGCGCAGCTCAATTCACTGATCAATGAAACAGCCACTCGCGCTCAACAACAGGTGATCGCCGCCCGCGTCGAAGGGCCCGCCTATTCCGCCTTTCCTGAAGGCATCAGTGGGCGTAATACCGGCTTGCAAAAGGCTGCGAACATCCATGTGGTCGTGGTCGCCGACACTGACCTGCTCAGCGATCGTGTGTCTGGAATGCTCCAGAAGCATCGCGCGGCGGGTAGCCCGTTGTCAGATAACGCGATGTTTGTATTGAACACCCTGGACAACCTGGCGGCGCCCGATGCACTGATGAACATTCGCCCCCGTGCAGGCGGTGCTCGATCACTGCAGGTGCTGCAGGCAATGCGCGAAGACGCGGCACTGGCCTACGGTGAGAAGTCCGCCGAACTGGCGCAACGCCTGGAACAAACGGAAAAGGAATGGCAACTGCTCAACCCCCCGACAATTTCCCCGGGCCCTCAGGCTGCAACCTCCAACACACTGCTGCAAGCGCTCAACAAGGAGCGGTTGCGAATCCCCATGGAAATTCACGCGCTGAAGGTCCAGTCATACGCCGAGGTTCACGCCCTGGAACGCAAAGTGAAGCTGCTCAATATCGTGCCTGTACCGCTGATACTGTGCCTGATTGCGGGGGGTATTTTCCTGCTGCGTCGCCGTCGTCGGCACCTGCCTTCAGCAGCATTCTACTGAGGGCTCAACGCCGGGCGATCAGCCCTTGCCGGGCAATGCGGGTCAGTTGGCGTATCACTTCGCCCGCGTCGCTGGCACTGGGCGCCTGAATGACGGCCAGGTCGAAGCTGTTGGACGCAAAGCGCGCAAGGGAGTCGCCGTCTTCGACAAACTGGATCAGAAAGGCCGAAGGCCGCCCCGTGCGGCGCGGCCAGCCATCCAGATAGCGCAGCAACGTCGGCTGATGCTTGCCGCCCAAGAGGATTTTAGGATTGCGTTGGGTCAGGTCCGCGGTGATCGGGGCCAGGCGTATGAGGGGGCGTAGTGCATTCATTGTGTCGTGTCTCTGCCTCAAAAGTCTGCGGGCAGGTGAGAGGCAACACCGAACCAGCGCTTTAGCGGAATTTCGAAGCTGGCCCATGGCTCTGGCTTCTGTCGGGACTGTGATCAGTCACCGGTGGCGCCCCGCAATTAGCTGTTTAAATCGGCGCATGGGCAACATCCTAGAGAAGCCTGTAGGGCGGTGTCAAGAATCCCGAGCAACGAAAAGGCCCGCACTGGGCGGGCCTTTTAAGGGGGGTTCGCGGTATCAGTGAGTGATGGCGCGGTCTGCGGACAATTTGCCCGCACCTTCCAACAACACGGCCAGCGTACCGCCCAGCAGCGCCAGGGCGAACTCGTAGCCGTTGTTGGCCATGAACAAACCGTTATGGATATGCACCGAGAAAATCGCCACCAGGGAAATGATCGACAGGCCGAGTGCCGCCGGCCGCGCCAGCAAGCCAATGATCAGCGCCAGCCCGGCGAAGAACTCGGTACCACCGGACAACACCGCCATCAGGGTACCTGGGGCCAGGCCGATACTTTCCATCCACTGGGCAGTGCCCGCCAGGCCGCCGCCGCCAAACCAGCCAAAGAGCTTTTGCGAACCGTGGGCGGCGAAGATGATCCCGACAAAAATCCGCAGGACAGTCAGGCCGTAGCCGGCGCGGGTGGAGAGGATGCGGGTGATCAATGGGCTCATGCTGATAATCCTTTTCAAGGTAGGGGTTGGGTTGGCCGCTATATTAATCAGTTTAAACAATGATAAAAGCCGATAAAGCGGCTCATAATTATCGAATTAATAGATTATTTACGTGAGGCAACCCGTGGCGCTGCCGGCTCCAACGACTCCCGCTCACGATCAAACGCCAGGTAATACTTGTTCACGCTATTAACATAGCTGACGCCGCTCATTCCCACCTGCTCCATGGCAATGCGCTCGACCTGGAAAAACCATTGGTTTGGGTTAAGCCCCCGCCGCCGCGCCTCGGCACGCATTCCCTGGACCCGCTCGGGCCCCATGTTGTAGGCCGCCAGCACAAACGCCATGCGCTCGCGCTCGTTGAGCTTGGGGCTTGAGAAGAACTTGCGCCGGATCATCGCCAGGTACCGCGCGCCCGCCTGCACATTGCTGTCCAGGCTTTCGATGTTGTTCACCCCGACCCGCTGCGCCGCCGATGGCGTGATCTGCATCAGCCCGGTGGGGCCGCCGCTGCTGCGAGCGCCAGGGTCCAGGGCAGACTCCTTGAACGCCAGCGCGGCCAGGTTCAGCCAGTCCATGCCCTGCTCGCGGGCATGCTTTTGCAGCACCGGGCGCAGTTTTTCCAGGCGCTGGCGGTCGACGCGAGCCAGTGGATAACGTACCTGGTAGAGGCGGCGGTAGATGCGCTGGAACGCCACATCCTGATCGGACGGCGTGCGGTAGGTCTTGAGGAAGCGATCAATACTGGCCCGCAGCATCGAGGCATCCTGGCGCACAAACCAATACTCTTCGCCCGGCTCGCTGATGGTCACTTGCCGGTCGAAACGCAGCTTGGGCAGGATCTTCGCCCAGCGTTCGGCAATCGGCCGCTCGACAATGGTCAGGTGGAAAATCCCGGCCTGTACCATCTCCAGCACGTCCTCTACCGCGAGGCTCGGATCCACCCATTCCACCTTCACCGGCGGCAATTTGTGCAGCGCCAGCTTCTGGTTGACCTGGCTGATCGCATCCGACGCGGCACTGCCCGTGGTCAAGGCCAGCGTGCGCCCGGACAGTTGCTCCAGCCGGGTAAACCGCCGCTCGCCCTTCAGCCCCACCAGCCTTAACGGCACGTCGCTGGCGATCGGGTCGCTGGTGGCAATCTTGTGGGCGGCCTTCACATCCAGCAATTCGCCGGGTGCCACCAGGTCGCCCTCGCCACGGGCCAATGCGCCAATCAGCTGATCCTTGGCCTTGGGAATAATCTTGAGGTTGATTTCCTCGCCGTCACGGGCGTGACCGTTGAGGTATTGCTCGAAAGCGCGCAGGCGATGGTATTCAACACCGATGGCCTGGCCCTGGACTTCGCCGGAACTGTTGCGGCTCTGGTTGACCAATACCCGCAAGGTGCGGCTGCTGCGGATTTCCGCAAGGTCGCGGACCTTGCCGGGCCGGGTCACTTCCAGCGGCCCGTCCAGACGCGCAACCGCCGCCGTGGGCAGCAGTAACGTCAGGCACAACACAAGCAACGCCGAGGGTCGGATCATCCGCTCTCCGGAAGAAAGAATACTGCCCATTGCTTCGCGAAAAACGAGGCGTTGGGGGACAGAAACAGAGCGCCATGAGCGCAGGCTTTGGGCGCAAGGGTGGCACGGCAGATGGCGACAAACCAAACACGGTGTTACTTGCGACTTTCAAAGACAGCTTTAACTCGTTGTAGTTCTTGGCTTTTCTTATAAATCTACAGCTCTGATATGCTTTCCGACCGCAGGCGGAGGTAGCACCATGCAACTCATTGATATCGGCGTCAACCTGACCAACCCAAGTTTCGACGAAAAGCACCAGGCCGTTCTCGACCGTGCCTACGCCGCCGGGGTGAGCCAATTGGTGCTCACCGGTACCAGTGTCGAAGGCAGCGAACAGGCCCTGGAGCTGTGCCAGCAACTGGACGAAAGTGGCCAACGCCTGTTCGCCACCGCCGGCATTCACCCCCACTCTGCCAGTGACTGGAACGCCGAAAGCGCCAGGCGCCTGCGCGGCCTGCTCAAGGAAAGTCGCGTGCGTGCGGTGGGTGAGTGCGGGCTGGATTTCAACCGGGATTTCTCACCGCGCCCCCAGCAGGAAAAAGTCCTCGAAGAACACCTGGCCCTGGCCGTGGAGTTGAAGCTCCCGGTATTCCTCCACGAACGTGACGCCAACCAGCGCCTGCTGGAAATCCTGCGGGACTACCGCGATCACCTGTCGGCCGCCGTGGTGCACTGCTTCACCGGCGAGCAGCGGGCGCTGTTCAGCTACCTCGACCTGGACCTGCATATCGGTATCACCGGCTGGATCTGTGACGAGCGCCGTGGGACGCACCTGCATCCGCTGGTCAGGGAAATCCCCCGGGGCCGCCTGATGCTGGAAAGCGACGCGCCCTACCTGCTGCCTCGCACCCTGCGGCCCAAGCCGAAAAACGGTCGCAACGAACCCGCCTATTTACCGGAAGTCCTACGGGAGGTCGCGTTGCACCGCGAAGAAACCGTGGAAGACCTGGCGCAACACAGCACCGCCTGTGCCCGCGCCTTTTTTGGATTGCCTGTGCCGGATTGACGCGGCGCATTGACCCATATCAAAACCCGGCATCCCGATAGCGGCACAATAATGGCACCTTGCCAATGCTGTTTCCGCTATCAGAGAAAACCTTCCATGGGTGCCTGGCTTAGCAACATCTCGCTGAAGTACAAATTCTGGGCCGTGAACGCGGTCGCCTTCATCACCACCCTGCTGCTGGTGTTGTACGCCGTGCAGCTCGAACAACAGGCCCGCAGCCAGGCCGCGCAGGCGTCGGCGCAAGCCCAGGGGCGCTTGCTCGGTGCCTGGCCCGCCGGCCAGCCACTGCCCAAGGGCGAGCACTGGCTGACGTTTGCCAGGGGCAAAGTCCCACAACTGGGCGACGAAGATCTGTCAGCCCTGGCCAACGCCAGTGGCTGGGTGGATTTCAATCACATGCCACTGCTCGGCGAAAACCCGCTGATGGGCGCCGAAGTAATCAGCCGTGCCGACGGTCAGCAGGTCGCCGTGCTGGCCTACGGGCCCAGCTTGAGCCAAGTGTTCGAAGAACGCTTCGCCAACTACGCCGTAGCGGTGATGATTCTGATGCTGGCCATGCTCGGCGCCTCACAGCTGCTGATCCGCTTTCTCCTCAGCCAGCTCAACACCTTGAAAGACGTGATGCTGCACGTCGAGAAAACCGGCGACCTCTCGGCCCGCGTCCCCCTGGCCTGCAAGGATGAAGTCGGGCAGATGGCCAGCGCGTTCAACGCGATGCAGGCGGGTTATCAACGGGTGGTCAACACGGTTGCGCGCACCGCCAGGCAACTGGACGACGGCGCCGCACGCCTGGCCAGCAGCATGAACGAGGTGCAGCACGGCATGCTCGGCCAGCAAAGCGAAACCGACCAGGCCGCCACGGCGATCAACGAGATGACCGCCACCGTCTACCACATCGCCCAGCACGCCGGCGCCACCCGCGACCTGTCCCAGACGGCCGACACTCTCGCCGGCAGCGGTCAGGAAGTGGTCAGCCGGGTACAGCGCTCGATTGCCGGGCTGTCCACCGGCGTGCAGCAGACCGCCGAAATGATCCAGAAGCTGGCCGAGGACAGCCAGAAAATCAATGGCGTGGTCGGGGTGATTCACAGCATCGCCGAACAGACCAACCTGCTGGCCCTCAACGCCGCCATCGAAGCCGCCCGCGCCGGCGAAATGGGCCGGGGTTTTGCCGTGGTCGCCGACGAAGTGCGCAACCTGGCCAAGCGGGTGCAAAGCTCCACCGATGAAATCACCCGCATGGTGTCCGCCCTGCAAGCCGGCACCCGGGACGCGGTGGATTTCATGCAGGAAAGCTCGTTCAAGGCCGACGACTGTGTGCAACAGGCTCAAGAAGCCGGGATTGCCCTCGCCGAGATCACCGGCGCGGTGGCGCAGATGCGCGAGAGCAACACGCAGATTGCCGTGGCTGCCGAGCAGCAAAGCCATGTGGCCGAGGAAATGAACCGAGCGGTGGTGAGCATTCGGGACGTCACCGAAAACACCGTGCAGCAGACAGTAGACTCGGCGACCACCAGCAATGAGCTGGCAACCCTGGCCGGGGAACTGAGCAAGGCCATCGGCCAGTTGCGGCTTTAACCCCTGAAGGGATGGCTATGGCCCCCATAGCCATCCTTGATTCGCGGCCCCACCCTGCCCGACCTAAACTCTGCTCAAGATGTTTCAACGGACAGAGGAATCACGATCATGGGCAAACGTCATCCGAATATCCCCGCCTGGCAATGGCGCACCCACCCGCAAAATCACCAGCACGGGACCAATCAAGTGTTGCAGCTGATTGCGCTGCCACTCCTGGTCATCGGTTTTCTGTTGATGGCATCGGGCGTGTTCAGCGAGAACCTGGCGAGTGCCGCCATCGGTATCGTCGGCATTCTGGCAGCCCTTGGATTGCAGCATCACGGTCGCCGCCTGGAGGCACGCGGCAGCGACGCCTCCGGCGATCAACACTTGCTGGTCTGAGGACTCAGGCGAACACCACCACCGACTGGCGGCTGATAGCGATCAACTGGCCGTCGGGGCTCCACAACTGCGCAGCCGCATGGCCATAGCCATCGCGGGCGTGCTCGATGTGGACCAGGTATTGGCACCAGTCCAGGGTGCTCAGGTTTTGCAGCGGTTGGACAAACTCGATGGTCCAGGTCAGGGTGCTGCCGGCCGCCGGTTGTTTCAGGTGCGGCAACACCGACGGTGGCCACGCATCCACCAGCGCGAGGATGTGCGCTTCGGTCAGCGGCTCTTCCTTTACATCGCCACGCAAGCGCACCCAGCCGCCCATCTCCCGGGATGTATTGCCGGTGAACGGCAGGCCACCGACGCTCCAGCGCATCGCCAGGTGGCGCATGAACTCCGGCGTCACGCCTTTGATGTAGGGCAACTCCTGGCATTCATCCCAATGCTTGAAGGTGGGCGCCGGTTCGGCGGCGACGTCAATCTGCGAAGGCCGTGATGCGCCAAAACTGGCCTGCACTAGGGTCATCGTTTCACCGTTCTGCACCACACGTCCCAGCACTTGGCTGACGGCCTTGCCTTCGCGCAACACTTCGACCTCGTAGCGGGCCGGCACATCCGGCGCCACCGGCCCCACAAAGGTGATCGCCAGTGAGCGCAACGGGCGATCCGCCGGGACTTTCGCCCGCAAGGCCTCGTACTCCAACGCCGCAACCAGCCCGCCAAAGCTGGCGCGGCCCTGGGCCCATTCGGCCGGGATCGAAACGTCCAACGGGTGGCTGCGGGCAGCGTCGAGCAAATCACTAAAGCGCATGGCGGTCTCAACTTGAAAAAGGAGTTGAGGGATCTTAACCAGCCGGCCTACACCACGCAGCGCCTATTCCGGCCAAAATCCCGGACAGATAGGTCGCAGGGTCAAGCGAAGCAGTCGGCGTTCAACTTATCCAAAACCCGATCCGCCTGCCCTTCCGCCTCGGCCATGGTGCGGTGCCAACCAGGCACGCACGGCTGCAAATCGGGCTCGTGCCCGGCTTGCGCCAGCCATTGCCAGCAATCGTGCCAATCACCCAGGGCGCCCTGGGCCGCCTTGAGACGCGATATGGCTTTGGGCGGTAGCTTGTTCAGCTCGGGATAAGCCTCGGCCGCATAACGCACGCGCTTGATCAACAGGCGCAGGCGATGACGGTCGTGGTTGGGGTCGTGCAGCGCTTCGCCGAGCTTCTTCCATTGCTTGGCCAGGCGTTTTTCAATGCGCGTGCGCAGGCCCTTGAGCAATTTCTGCCGTTGGGAGGCGCGGATAAAGCGGGGGAATGCTTCGAGGATCAACAGCAGTTGCGCCAGATCAGGCCCTTGTGCAACCGAGCGGTAGGTGGCCGGCTGCTGCCGGATACGCCGCTCGGCCGCCTCATGATGGCCGTGTTGGTGGAGGTACGCCGCCAGCACTTCGCGGTCGCGAAATGGCGTGGTCAGTTGGCCGACGGCACTGGCGGCCGCCTCGAGCTGCTCGACACCGGGCAACCCGCGCAATGGCCGCAACAGGCTGCGCAAGCGCCGCACCGTGGTGCGCAGATCATGCAGGGCCTCGTCGTCCGTGACGGCGGCGAGGCGCGCCTGGCAGCTCAGTAACCCAACTTCCAGGCCGATGACCTGAGCGACTAGCTGATCGACCAAGGCTGACATCCTTTCCTCCTCAATGATTAAACCTTCGGGCTTGAGGCCGCCGACGCAACCTCGTTGCACTCGACAACTGCTACGCGGGGTTAGCGCCCTGCGCGCGACTCACGAATATAGAAGCGGGCTTTCTCGGCCTTGGTCGAGCAGCCTTCGAAGGCTTCGAACTGCTGCTGGGTCTTGGCGCCAGTCAACAACGACAGAGCCTTGGAGTAACTCACGGTGCCGGCGAAACCTTCGGCCTTGGCCAGGTCCAGCTCGTGCCACGCAGCATCCAGTTGCGTGCCGCAGCTGTCGCGATAAGCGGTTTTCCCGGCACAACCGGCCAGGGCCAACACGATCACAGGCACACACATCCAGGCTTTCATCAAATGACACCTCAAGAAAAGAAAAAACAGTCACAGGTGTAGACGTTGCCTACACCGAAAAGTGCCTTATCCGACTGCCTGAATCCGCAGTCCCGATTGCCAGAGCATACCCGAGCGTGGTGGCCCGCTCGCGAAAATAATCGGTTGTGACAGTGATGATTGAAGCGCGCCCCTCGATGGGTGCATTGTGGTCACCTGTTTTGCGAAGGATCAGGTCATGAAGAAACGTGTTGCATTGGTGCTGGGCTCCGGCGGCGCCCGGGGCTACGCCCATATCGGCGTGATCGAGGAAATCGAAAAACGCGGCTATGACATCGCCTGCATCGCCGGCTGTTCCATGGGTGCGGTGGTGGGTGGGATCTATGCTGCGGGTAAGCTGGACGAGTACCGAAACTGGATCGAAAGCCTCGACTACCTGGACGTACTGCGCCTGGTAGACGTGAGCTTTCGCCTGGGGGCGATTCGTGGCGAGAAGGTGTTCGGGCAGATCCGCAAGATCGTCGGCGAGATCAATATCGAAGACCTGCGCATTCCCTACACCGCCGTGGCCACGGACCTGACCAACCAGCAGGAAATCTGGTTCCAGGAAGGCTGCCTGCACCAGGCCATGCGGGCCTCGGCGGCGATTCCCAGCCTGTTCACCCCGGTGATGCAGGGCAATCGCATGCTGGTGGACGGCGGCTTGCTGAACCCTCTGCCGATCGTGCCGGTGGTGTCGAGCCACTGCGACCTGATCATTGCGGTCAACCTCAACTCCACCAACCAGAAGCACTACAAGCTTCCGGTGATCCAGCGTCCGCCGGCGTTCAGGAGCCGCTTCGACAACCTGGTGCGTTCACTGGGTTCGCACTTGCCGTTTCGGCGCAAGCAGGCCGAGCAGTTATTGATGCTGGAACAGGAAGCGCTGCTGGCCCAGGCTGCCGATATCAACCCGTGGCTGGACTCTGCCGAACCCGAGGCGCAACAACCGGCGGCGGCACCGGAAAAGGCCGGGGCGCCAAAGTCGGCGACCGGCTCGTTCATCATCGATAACGTGGGGCCTGCATCGCTGCTGGATTTGATCAACCAGAGCTTTGAGGTGATGCAGACGTCATTGGCGCAGTACAAGATCGCCGGGTATCCGCCGGATATTCTGATCAACGTGCCGAAGCGCGTGTGCCGGTTTTTCGAGTTTTACAAAGCGCCGGAGTTGATCGCGCTGGGGCGGGAGATCGCGAGCGATACGCTGGATCGTTACGAGAGCGAGCAACACTGAGGTTTGATAAGCAGGGCTTGTGTGGCGAGGGAGCTTGCTCCCGCTGGAGTGCGAAGCGCTCCCAGGATTCTGGGGCTGCTGCGCAGCCCAGCGGGAGCAAGCTCCCTCGCCACAGGTGAGCTAACGCTTCAGGCTTCGGTGTTCAATAGCCGATACCCAACACCGGCCTCAGTCACGATAAACCGTGGTTGGGTCGGATCATCCGCCAGTTTCTGGCGCAGATGCCCCACCACAATCCGCAGGTAATGGCTGTCTTCGGTATGGGTCGGGCCCCAGATATCCTTGAGCAGTTGCTGCTGGGTGATCACCCGCCCGGGATGCCGCGCCAGTTGCGCCAGCACCGCGTATTCCTTGCGGGTCAGCGCCACTTCGACACCGTCCAGCAGCACCCGCCGATAAGCCAGGTCTACCGTCAGCGGGCCAAAACGTAGTGCCGCTTCCTGGGCCTCCCCCGCCGGCGCCTGGCGCAACAACGCCCGCACCCGTGCAAGAAACTCCTGGATGCCAAATGGCTTGGTCACATAGTCATTCGCGCCGTTGTCCAGCGCCTCGACTTTTTGCACTTCACTGGCTCGCACCGACAACACCAGTACCGGTACCGTGGACCACTCACGAAACTCGCGCAGCACCTGCTGGCCGTCCATGTCCGGCAGGCCGAGGTCAAGCACCAGCAGGTCCGGTTTACTCAAGGCGGCCTGCGCCAGGCCTTCGTTGCCGGTGCCGGCCTCGATCACTTTGTAGCCCTGGGAGGCCAGGCTGATACGCAAGAACTTGCGGATCTGCGGTTCGTCGTCAATGACCAAAATCGTCGCAGTCTGGCTCATGGTGTCCAATCAAAATCCGTGAAGAAAAGAGGGTAGCTCAAGGTTCGCTTTCCAGGCCAGGCTGGGCCTGCAATGGCAAGAATAACGTGATGCAGGTGCCCCGGCCGTCAATGCCGTCGGCCACGCTGATATGCCCGCCGTGGGCGCCGACCATGCCCTGGCAGATCGCCAGGCCGAGCCCGGTGCCCTGCCCGCCGCGATCCCCCCTGGCGGCGGTGTAGAACATATCGAAAATTTTCGCCCGCTCCTCCTCGGGAATCCCCGGTCCCTCATCGGCAACAGCAAAAAACAACTGGTTATCCTGCACGCCCGCGCTGAGTTTCAGCCGGCCTTGTGGCGGCGAGAAGCGTGCGGCATTTTCCAGTACGTTGACCAGTGCCTGCTCGATCAACGCGGCATGCACGTAGAGCAGCGGCAGCTCGGGCGGCACGTCGGTGATCACCTGCAGCGGCGCCAATACCGCACGCAAGCGGCCCAGGGAGCTGCCGACGATATCGCCGGGTGACACCCAGTCCCGCGCCAGCTTCAGCGCGCCGTGGCCCAGACGAGTCATGTCCAGCAGGTTCTGGATGTAGCGATCCAGGCGCTCAGCCTCATCGCGAGTGCCTTCCAGCAGCTCCCGGCGATCTTCCAGGGGAATCGCCTCGCCGAGGGCCAGCAGGCTGTCGATGCTGCCACGCATGGAGGTCAGCGGTGTGCGCAAATCGTGAGACACCGAAGCCAGCAAGGCGCTGCGCAATTGCTCGGTTTCGCCGTGCAGGCGCGCGGCTTCCAGCTCCTGGCCGAGTTGTGCACGGGCCAGGGCTTGAGCCAATGGCTGGCTCAAGGCCGTGAGCAGGCGACGGCGCTGGCCGCTCAGTTCAAGCCCGGCCTTCGGGCTGACCCCCAGCAGACCCAACGGGCCTTCTTCGCTGGACAACGGCCACCACCACCAGCGCCCGAACGGCAAGGTGCCGGTGCCCATGCCGGCCGGCTGATCGTGCTGCCAGGCCCAGTCGGCGGCGGCGCGTTCGGCTTCGGTAAAGGTGATCGGGCCACCGGTCTCGACCTTCCAGTCGCCCTGCCCGTCGCGGTTGAGCAGGCACAATTGCAGGTCGCTCCAGCCTTCCAGATGATGCGCGGCGGCACTGATCACTGCCTGGCGATCGGTGGCGGCGGTGAGTTTGCGGGACAGGTCGAGCAGCTCGGTGGTTTCTTCCTGGGTATCGCGCAGCGCCTGCAACTGCCGGCGCTGGCGTGCAGCGAGATTACCGGTGAGCGCCGCCATCAGCAGGAAGAACAACAGCGTCAGCACGTCTTCTTCACGCTGGATCGCGAACGAGAAATTCGGCGGGATGAACAGGAAGTCGTAGCTCAGGAATGACAGCGCCGCACACGCCAACGCCGGCCCCAGGCTACTGCGCACCGCCACCAGCAATACGGCGGCGAGGAACACCAGCGAGATATTCGGCAACGGCAAGGCACTGGCGACACCCCATGCGACTGCGGCCGCGATCACGGTCGCCACCACCGCCAGGGCATAGTCAAACCACACCAGCCCACGCACATCCGGCAGGCGCGGAGGGGCCGGCACTTCGTCGCTGTCGAGGACGTTGATTTCCAGGCCCCGTGCATTGCGCAGCAGGCGTGCCGCCAAGCCGCCACCAAACAGATTGCGCCGCCAGCGCGGCCGGGACTGCCCCACCAGAATCAAGCTGGCGCGACGCTCGGCGGCGTGCTGGATCAGGGTCTTGGCCACCTCCCCCGCTCGCAGCAACACCACTTCACCGCCAAGACGCTCGGCCAGTTGCTGGGCGTTTTGCAGACGCAGGCGCGATTGTTCATCGCGCACCCGGCCGTTATCCACATGCACCAGGCTCCACGGCAAATGCCGACGCTGGGCTACGCGGCTGGCATGACGCACCAGGCGTTCGGCCTGGGCATCGCCGTCCACGCCCACCAGCAAGCGGCCACGCACAGCCGGTGCGGCCTGGCCCAATTGGCGATAACCCTGGGCCAGGTCATCGTCGACATGGGCCGCCGCGGTTTGCATCGCCAGCTCGCGCAGGGCCATGAGGTTGGTCTGGGTGAAGAAGGCATCGATGGCAGCACGGGCCTGTTCCGGCACGTACACCTTGCCGTCCCGCAGGCGCTCCAGCAGTTCCCGGGATGGCAGGTCGATCAGCAGCAGTTCATCGGCTTCCTGCAAGACCCAGTCGGGCAAGGTCTCGCGCACTTGCACGCCGGTAATGCCGCGCACCTGGTCGTTGAGGCTTTCCAGGTGCTGGACGTTGACCGTGGTGAAGACGTTGATGCCCGCCGAGAGCAATTCCTGAATGTCTTGCCAGCGTTTTTCGTGGCGGCTGCCGGGGGCGTTGCTGTGGGCCAGTTCGTCCACCAGCACCAGTTTGGGCTTGGCGGCGAGCAGGCCGTCGAGGTCCATTTCCTCCAGCATCACGCCGCGGTATTCGGAACGCAGCAGCGGCTGTTGTGGCAAGCCGCTGAGCAAGGCTTCGGTCTCGGCGCGACCGTGGGTTTCCACTACGCCGGCGATCAGCCGCACACCCTGGCGCAGTTGGGTGTGGGCAGCCTGGAGCATGGCGTAGGTCTTGCCCACGCCCGGGGCGGCGCCGAGGAAGACTTTGAGCCGGCCACGGCCGTCCCGGGGCAGATCGGCTAACAGGGCATCGGCGCGGCCGGAGTCGCTCATGCGGGCGGTCTTCCTTCAGGTGTTGATGTGGGTTTCTTGAGTCCGCCTTCGCGAGCAAGCCCGCTCCCACATTTGACCGCATTCCAAAGGTGAAACTCAGTCGAATGTGGGAGCGGGCTTGCTCGCGAAAGCGGCACCACGGCTTACAGTTTTTCCAAGGCCATGTTCAACGCCAGCACGTTCACCACCGGCGGCCCCACCAGCGGGCTTTCGATGTGCTCGTCCATCAAGCGCTGCAGGGTCGCCACCGGCAGATTACGTGCGGCCGCTACCCGGGCCAGTTGATAGGCAATTGCCTGCGGTGGCAAGTGTGGATCAAGACCGCTGCCGGAGGTAGTCAGCAATGCCATCGGCACCGGTCCCTGGTCTGGCACCAGCATTTTCCTGGCATCGTCAAATACACGAGTGGCCAGTGCGGGGTTGCTTGGGCCGAGGTTGCTGGCGCTGCTGGAAACCGTAGCAAACGCACCGGCAGATGGCCGTGGGTGGAACCAGCCGTCACCGGTGAAATCCTGGGCAATCAGGCTCGAACCGCGAACCTTGCCGCTGGCATCGTGCACCAGGCTGCCGTTGGCCTGGTCAGGGAACGCGACTTGCGCCACACCGGTGACAACCAGGGGATAGGCCACGCCGGTGATCAGGCTCATCAACACCAGCAGGCTCAGGGCCGGGCGGATAATGTTGGACATTTCAAATTCCTCAATTCGGTTATTGCAACCTGCAGGCACCGGTTTGCCGGTACCTGCGGGCATCGAGTCAAACCAGGTGCAGCGCGGTCAACAGCATGTCGATCGCCTTGATGCCCACGAACGGCACCACGATCCCGCCCAGGCCGTAGATCAGCAGGTTGCGACGCAGCAATGCCGCCGCACTCGCCGCCTGTACGCGCACACCGCGCAGCGCCAGGGGGATCAGCACCACGATGATCAGCGCGTTGAACACGATGGCCGAGAGGATCGCGCTCTGCGGGCTTTGCAGGTGCATCACGTTGAGCACACCCAGTTGCGGGTAGATCGAGGCGAACAGCGCCGGCAGGATCGCGAAGTACTTGGCCACGTCGTTGGCGATGGAAAAGGTGGTCAGCGCACCACGGGTCACCAGCAATTCCTTGCCGATCTGCACCACGTCCAGCAGCTTGGTCGGGTCGCTGTCGAGGTCGACCATGTTGGCCGCTTCACGGGCGGCTTGCGTGCCGTCGTTCATTGCCATGCCGACGTCAGCCTGGGCCAGCGCCGGGGCGTCGTTGGCGCCATCGCCGCACATCGCAACCAGGCGACCATCGTTCTGTTCGTGACGAATGCGCGCGAGTTTTTTCTCTGGGGTGGCTTCGGCGAGCACGTCATCCACACCGGCTTCAGCAGCAATCGCGGCGGCGGTCAGCGGGTTGTCGCCAGTCACCATCACGGTGCGAATCCCCAGCTTGCGCAGCTCGGCAAACCGTTCGCGGATGCCGGGCTTGACCACGTCCTTGAGGTGAATCGCGCCGAGCAACTTGCCGTCGGCACACACCAGCAATGGCGTGCCGCCGCTCTGGGCGATCTTGTCGATTTCCCGCGACAGCGCCGGTTGCAGGTCGCGGCGTTGCAGGCCAATGAACGCCAGCAGCGAATCCACGGCACCCTTACGGAACACACGGCCCTGGTAGTCGACGCCGGACAGGCGGGTTTCCGCGCTGAACGGTACCGAGGTCAGCTCATCCGTCGACGGCTCGGCTTGCGGGTGCTGGCCGCGCAGGTATTCGACGATGGACTTACCTTCGGCCGTGTCGTCCGCCAGGGATGCCAGCAGCGCGCCCTCGGCCAGTTCCTTGCCGCTGACACCCGGCGCGGCGATCACGTTGGTGCAACGACGGTTACCGAAGGTGATGGTGCCGGTCTTGTCCAGCAACAGCACGTGCACGTCCCCCGCCGCTTCCACTGCGCGACCGGACTTGGCGATCACGTTGAGGCGCACCAGGCGGTCCATGCCGGCAATACCGATGGCCGACAACAGGCCGCCGATGGTGGTCGGAATCAGCGTCACCAGCAGCGCCACCAGAAACACCAGCGGCAGGTTGCCATTGGCGAAGTGGGCGAACGGCTGCAGGGTCACCACCACCAGCAGGAAGATCAGCGTCAGTCCGATCAGCAGGATGTCCAGCGCGATTTCGTTGGGGGTTTTCTGGCGCTTGGCGCCTTCCACCAGGGCGATCATGCGGTCCAGGGTCGACTCGCCCGGGTTGGCGGTGATGCGAATCATCAACCAGTCCGAGACCAGGCGGGTGTTGCCGGTGACGGCCGAGCGGTCGCCGCCGGATTCACGGATAACCGGGGCCGATTCACCGGTGATGGCCGCTTCGTTGACCGCGGCAATCCCTTCGATGACTTCGCCGTCACCCGGGATCATTTCCCCGGCGACCACGCGTACCACATCACCTTTGCGCAGGCTGGTGGCCGGCACGACCTTGAAGCTGCCGTCGGCTTCCTTGCGGCGGGCGCTGAGGCCCTCGCTGCCGGCCTTGAGGCTGTCGGCGCGGGCCTTGCCGCGGCCTTCAGCCAAGGCTTCGGCGAAGTTGGCAAACAGCACGGTGAACCACAGCCAAACGGCGATTTGCACGGCGACGTAGGTCGGTACGGCAACATCCGGCACGAAGCACAGGATGGTGGTGAGGATCGCGGTCAGCTCGACCACCAGCATCACCGGCGAGCGTTGCAGCTGGCGCGGGTCCAGCTTGACGAACGCCTGGACCAGCGCCGGGCGCCACAGGGCCGACATTGCGGTTTTGGCCGGCTCCTGGGTTTTCACCGGAGCCGCGTTTTTTGCAGGCATATTCATTTTCATATCCCCTTAGAAGCCCATGCTCAGATGTTCAGC
This sequence comes from Pseudomonas sp. I8001, assembly GCF_013385345.1. Classification (NCBI taxonomy): domain Bacteria; kingdom Pseudomonadati; phylum Pseudomonadota; class Gammaproteobacteria; order Pseudomonadales; family Pseudomonadaceae; genus Pseudomonas; species Pseudomonas sp. I8001. Next base: position 212,798 of record NZ_JACAQC010000033.1, on the reverse strand, counting down.
GATAGGCCCAAGTGCCAGCGTCGGCAGGAAGGTCAGGCCGCCCACCAGCAAAATGGTCACGGTCAACAGGGTCACGAACAGCGGGCCGTGGGTCGGGAAGCTGTTCTGGCCAATCGGTGCGGTCTTCTTCATCGCCAGGCTGCCGGCCAGGGCCAGTACCGGGAGGATGTAACCGAAGCGACCGAGCAACATCGACAGGCTCAACATCAGGTTGTGGAACGCGGTGTTGGCACTGAAGCCGCCGAACGCCGAACCGTTGTTGGCACTGGCCGAGGTGTAGGCGTACAGCAACTGGCTGAAACCGTGGGGGCCAGGGTTACTGATGGCGCCGGCCGGGCCAGGCAAACTGGCAGCGATGGCGCCCAGTACGAGGGTGCCGACCGGCATCACCAGCAAGGTCACGACCAGCAACTGCACTTCCTTGGCCTGGAGTTTCTTGCCGAGGTATTCCGGTGTACGGCCAATCATCAAACCGGCGAGGAACACCGCAATCAACACGTTGAGCAACATGCCGTACATGCCGGCGCCGACGCCGCCGAAGATCACTTCGCCGACCATCATGTTGACCAGCGACACCATCCCGCTCAGGGGGTTGAGGCTGTCTTGCATACCGTTGACCGAACCGTTGGACGCGGCGGTGGTCGCCACCGACCACAACACGGTGCCAGTGGTGCCGAAGCGCGCTTCTTTACCTTCCTGCGGCGCGGCCTGTTCAACCGCCGGGTTGTTCAGCGCCGGGTTGGGCTGGTATTCGGCCCACATGGCGGTTGCGCCGCCGATGATGAACAAGGCCAGCATGCAACCGAGGATCGCCCGGCTCTGACGCAGGTCTTTCACGTAGTGGCCAAAGGTGAACACCAGCGCCACCGGAATCAGGATGATCGCGCCCAGTTCAAACAGGTTGGCCCAGGCAGTCGGGTCTTCGAACGGATGCGCCGAGTTGACGCCGAAGAAGCCACCACCGTTGGTGCCCAGTTGCTTGATCGCAATCTGGCTGGCAGCCGGGCCCAGTGGGATGACCTGGTCAACGCCCTGCATGGTGACCGCGTTCACATAGTGAGCGAAAGTTTGTGGCACGCCCTGCCAGACCAGGAACAACGCGAACACCAGGCACATCGGCAACAGGCCGTAGAGAGTGGCGCGGGTCATGTCGACCCAGAAATTGCCCAGGGTCTTGGTGGACTTGCGACCGATGCCACGGCACAACGCGACCAGTACGGCGAGGCCGGTGGCGGCACTGACGAAGTTCTGCACGGTGAGGCCGACCATCTGACTGAGGTAGCTCAGGGACGCTTCACCGCTGTAGTTCTGCCAGTTGGTGTTGGTCATGAAACTGATGGCGGTGTTGAACGCCAGGGTCCATTCCTGACCCGGCAATTTCTGCGGGTTCAGCGGCAGGTATTCCTGGAACAGCAGGATCGCGAACAGCAGCACGAAACCGGCAAGGTTGAACGCCAGCAACGCCAGCGCGTATTTCTGCCAGCTCTGTTCCTGGTCCGCATCGACACCCGAAAGGCGATAGCACACGCGCTCGACCGGGCCGAACACCGGCGTGAGCCAGGTTCGCTGCCCTTCCATTACCTTGTAGTAAAACCGCCCCAGGGCCGGTGCCGGAATCAGCACCAAGGCAAAGAAGGCGATGATCAGCCAATAGTCATAACTGTGCATAGCCTGCTCCTAGTTCCGATCCGCGCGTAACAGCGCAACCAGCAGATAAATGAACAGCGCCACAGCCAACAGCAGTGACACCCCGTCCAGAACGCTCATGGAAGTTTCTCCGTCGTGCGGCGACTGCCGCGTGTAGGAGGATTGTCCGCAGGAGTGGCGTAAAGGAACGAGAGCGACGGTATGGGTGGGGCGTAAAGACGGCGTAAAGAGTGGGTTTATGCGGGGTTTACGGGGGGTATGCACTTCAAATGTGGGAGCCGGGCTTGCCCGCGATAGCGTCAGACCAGACACCAACGCCCTTATCTGGTGCAGCGCTTGAAATGATTCAAACGCCAAACCGTTCCCTCGGCGACAGTTCGGCGCCTTTACGACACGGCTTTGGTTAATGGCATGTCCGCTGCAATGCCCTGAAACATTCCAAACCGTTCAGGGAGCGCTACACGATGAACACACAACTCAAACCCACCTTGGGCACTCTGCATTTGTGGGGCATCGCAGTCGGGCTGGTGATTTCCGGAGAGTATTTCGGCTGGAGTTATGGCTGGGGCGTGGCGGGAACATTGGGCTTCCTGGTGACCTCGTTAATGGTCGCCGCCATGTACACCTGCTTTATATTCAGTTTCACCGAGCTGACCACCGCGATTCCTCACGCTGGCGGCCCGTTTGCCTACAGCCGCCGGGCGTTTGGCGAGAAAGGTGGCTTGATTGCCGGGCTGGCGACGCTGATCGAGTTCGTCTTCGCCCCGCCCGCGATCGCCCTGGCCATCGGCGCGTACCTGAACGTGCAGTTTCCGGCCCTCGATCCGAAACATGCGGCCGTCGGCGCCTACATTGTGTTCATGGGCCTGAACATCCTCGGGGTGAAGCTCGCCGCCACCTTTGAATTGGTGGTCTGCGTGCTTGCCGTGGCCGAGTTGCTGGTGTTCATGGGCGTGGTCGCTCCCGCCTTCAGCTTCAGCAACTTCGCCCTCAACGGCTGGGCCGGCTCCGACACCTTCGGCGCACCGGCGATCGCCGGAATGTTTGCGGCCATACCCTTTGCCATCTGGTTCTTCCTCGCCATCGAAGGCGCCGCCATGGCGGCCGAAGAGGCGAAAGATCCCAAGCGCACTATTCCAAAGGCCTACATCAGCGGCATCCTCACCCTGGTGATTCTGGCCATGGGCGTGATGTTCTTTGCCGGTGGCGTGGGTGACTGGCGCACCCTGTCGAACATCAACGACCCGCTGCCCCAGGCGATGAAAACCGTGGTCGGCGACAGCTCGGGCTGGCTGCACATGCTGGTGTGGATCGGCCTGTTCGGCCTGGTGGCCAGCTTCCACGGGATCATCCTGGGTTACTCCCGCCAATTCTTCGCCCTGGCGCGCGCGGGCTACCTGCCCTCCTTCCTCGCCAAACTGTCGCGCTTCCAGACGCCGCACCGGGCAATCATCGCCGGCGGCATCGTCGGCATCGCCGCCATCTACAGCGACGGGCTGATCAACCTGGGCGGCATGACCCTGACCGCCGCGATGATCACCATGGCGGTGTTCGGTGCCATCGTCATGTACATCATGAGCATGCTCAGCCTGTTCAAACTGCGCAAGACCGAGCCACTGCTGGAGCGGACCTTCCGCGCCCCGGGCTATCCAATCGTGCCGGGGATTGCGCTGGTACTGGCCGTGGTCTGCCTGGTGGCCATGGCGTGGTTCAACGCGCTGATCGGGCTGATCTTCCTGGGCTTCATGGTGGTGGGTTTTGTGTACTTCCAACTGACCGCGCAAGACCGCGCCGATGCACCGGCGGACGCTATGTTGACCGGGCTGTAAGGCTACCGGGGCAGAACGGGCCTACAATGAACTACTAAGAAAGCCCGTTACTCAAAGCAGTCATTACCGTGGGAAATTTCCCCACGGTTTGCTGCCTCAAGGAGAGCCCTATGCCGTGGTATGCCTGGTTGATTTTAGTGGTCGCGATCGGTTCGATCGTCGGTGGTTTGTTGATGCTGCGAGACAGCGCCAACAAGGTTGAATTGACTGATGAACAACGTAAGCGCGTGGCAGAACGCAATGCCCAGGCGGACGCCAAGGATGCGCAGGATCGTTGAGGCTGAAGCGGCTCCCCGTTGAGCCGCACAATTTTGTAAACACCCGCGTATGCCCCGCCAAGCTTGGTTAATATGGCCTGATGTTTCGGAGGCCTTCCCATGCGCTATTCACAAGACCACAAAGCCCAAACCCACCGGCGCATCATCAAGGAGGCCTCGGTACGCTTTCGCCGTGACGGCATTGGTGCGACCGGCCTGCAGCCGCTGATGAAGTCGCTGAACCTGACGCATGGCGGGTTTTACGCGCACTTCAGGTCAAAGGACGAGTTGGTGGAAAAGGCGTTGCAAGAGGCCGCAGCTCAACTGGATGAACATTGCAAAAAGCTGTTCAGCCAACAGCGACCGTTGGAGGCGTTCATTGATAGTTACCTGTCGCAATGGCATCAGACATCACCCCATGAGGGGTGCCCGCTGCCCACGATGTCTTCCGAGCTGGGGTTGCGCGGGCAGAACAGCAGGACGACGGATGAGGTGCTTAACGCCCGGCTCAAGCAGGTCGAAGCCGCCCTCGAGAGCCCGAATGCCCGCGAACAGGGCCTTGTGCTGATGTCGACGCTGGTGGGAGCGTTGGTGTTGGCAAGAAGTGTGGAGAGCGCCGAATTGGCCACGCGGATTCTTGATGTGGTGCGGGGGAGCTTGAAAGCGGGGTTCTGCGGCCAGAAGAAAGCCGGTCAATGACCGGCCTCCTCGCCTGCTTTTCAGATGTTCAATTGACCTCAAGCCTGTCGCGGTTCTTCTCCAGCAATGCCTTGCCGATACCTTTTACTTCCAGCAACTCATCTATCGCAGTGAAGGGCCCGTTGGTTTCGCGGTAAGCGACGATGGCCTTGGCTTTGGCTGCGCCAATGCCGAAGAGGTCCCGGCGCAGGGTTTCGGCGTCTGCGGAGTTGAGGCTGACCTTGGTGGTGTGGTCGACCTTGGTCATTTGTGTGGAAATGGAGGTTGGCGTTTCGGGTTTGGTGGAAGGTGCGGCAGTAGTGGCTAGGGAGAGGCTGGCAAGAAAGGCAAAGACAAAGGATGAGAAATAAGCTTTACGCATAGGTGACACTCCATGACATCGATAAGGGAAAAGCAGCTTTTCCGAAGCTGCTTTTCAAACTTAGGCGATGTTTGGGGAGAGTCAAAAATGGGTGAGTTACAGGGTGTGAGCTCAGGGCTCAAGACGACGCTGCTGGTAGATCCAGTCGACGATTTCACCGTCCGGGGAATAGCCGCTGACCGTTTCGCGCAGCAGCTGACGCACACGCGTGTAGTCATCCTGTTCAACGGCGCTGAGCAGCTCCGTTAAACGGGCCTTCAACACCTCCCAGGGCAAGTAGTCTTCATTGGCACTCATAATCATCGGGTGCGGCGTCGTGACTACGTTGTCGCCGATCAACAGCTCCTCATAAAGTTTTTCGCCGGGACGCAGCCCCGTAAACTCAATGGAGATGTCACCTTGAAGATTTTTATCAGAGCGAATACTCAAGCCGGAAAGGTGCACCATCTTCTCGGCCAGCTCGACGATTTTCACCGGCTCGCCCATATCCAGAACAAATACGTCACCGCCCAGCCCCATGGAGCCCGCCTGGATAACCAATTGGGCGGCTTCAGGGATGCTCATGAAATACCGGGTAATCTTGGGGTGCGTAACCGTCAGCGGGCCACCGGATTTGATTTGCTTGTGGAACAACGGGATCACTGATCCTGATGAGCCCAGCACATTGCCGAACCGCACCATGGTAAAGCGGGTCTTGTTCACACGGGAAACATTCGAAGTCTCACCGAATAGCACCGGAGCAATTTCACTGCTGAGCGCCTGCAGTGTCATTTCTGCGAGACGCTTGGTGCTTCCCATTACATTGGTGGGACGCACCGCCTTATCAGTAGAAATCAGCACGAAGTTCGCCACATTGGCGCGTAAAGAGGCTTGCGCGGCGCTCAGTGTGCCCATCACATTATTCAGCACGCCTTCAGCAATATTATGCTCGACCATCGGTACATGCTTGTAAGCCGCCGCATGGTAGACCGTGTTCACGCGCCAGGTTTTCATGACGTCAAAGAGCTTTTCCTGATTGCGCACAGAACCCAGGATTGGCAATAACTTAACTGAAAGCGACTCACGCACGATTCGCTGCTCAAGCTCTTGCAGGATGCTGTAGAGATTGAACTCGCTATGCTCATACAACAGCAGTGTCGTGGGTTGCAGCGTGAGAATCTGCCGGCAAAGCTCAGACCCGATTGAACCGCCCGCCCCGGTTATAAGAACCGACTGCTCCTTGATGCAATGTTCAAGCAGCTCGTCCTGAGGAGGGACAGAGTCACGGCCCAACAAGTCAGCAATATCAACTTCCTGGATATCATCGACTTTCACTCGCCCGCTGGCCAAATCCATAAAACCGGGCACGCTTTGCACATGGAGTGCGAACCCCTCCAGGAAGGTCAATATCTCCCGGCGGCGCCCACGATTGGCAGACGGAATGGCGAGAAGAATCTGCTGGGCACCGGTGACGTCAACCATCTGCTGGATATGCTTTGGCTTATAGACATGCAAGCCTGAAATCACACGATCGGCAATGCTGCTGTCATCATCAATAAAGGCGACAGGACGCAACAGCCTCCCCATGCGCAATGCAGCAACCAATTGATTACCGGCTGCCCCCGCACCATAGATGGCCACCTTCGGCAGTCCATCATCTCGATTGGTAAAAGGAACATGTTGCGCAGCCGCGAACCAATCTCCCAGGAAATACTGGCGCATCGCGAGGCGTAGCCCCCCGATCATGACCATGCTCAACCACCAGTAATTGAAGATGACCGAGCGTGGAACAAACAACTGATGGTTGCCGCTCCAGTAAACAACCAGCGCGAGAATCAACGATGACAGGCTGACGGCCTTGATAATTGCGATCAGCGCATCGTTTCCAAAATAGCGCATGACTGCACGGTACATACCAAACCGTACAAACAGCGGAATAGCGATGACCGTGGCGCTCAGGAATAGCCATAGGTATTCAGTGAAAGGATTGATCAGCTCATCAATCCCCAAACGAACGACAAAGGCCATCCAAAGGGCAAACCAGACAAGAAAAACGTCGGTCACTACCTGGAAGGCACGTTTCTGCCGCCGCGTTAAACCCAGTAATAAGGTTCTCAACTTATCCATAACGCCTTGAAACACCTCTGTTACTCCTAAAGTACATCCGCCACCACCATGGATGATTCCAAGGGACTTCATACCATGATGATGGAAAATTCCATTTGACTGGCCCGCAGCTCAAATCCTTCTGCGTTGCAAACAAAGACGGGCATTCCTGACTGTCTAACTGATTACTCTTCGGTAGCCAACTGCATAACGGTCTTGAGCACCGAGCATGTCTTGTCGATCTCATGCTGCGTCAACGTCGGGTGCACGAGAAACATTACACTTGTCTCGCCGAGCTCCCGTGCTACCGGCAACCGGCTCGCCGGACGCCAGCCAGTATTGTCAAACGCCTTCTCCAGATAGACCTCGGAGCAGGAGCCGGAAAATACCGGAACGTCTCGTGCCGAAATCTCCGCCAGAATACGATCACGATCCCATCCGGCCTTGAGAGCCTGAGGCTCGACAAACACGTAGCACTTATACGCCGCGTGAACACTGCCCTCAGGCATGATTGGCACACGCAAGCCTTTGAGTTGGCTGGCGCACTCCCATATCTGCCCGGCATTCGCCAGCCGGCTGGCCTGCCAATCGGTCATGCGCTTGAGCTGAATCCGACCGATGACGGCCTGAACCTCGAGCATTCTCCAGTTCGTACCGAAGCTTTCATGCAACCAGCGAAAACCAGGAGGATGGTTACGTTCGTAGACAGCTTCCCAGCTTTTGCCATGATCCTTGAACGACCACATGTCCGACCACAACTTACGATCGTTGGTTGTGACCATTCCGCCCTCGCCACCTGTGGTCATGATCTTGTCCTGACAAAAGGACCAGGCAGAGATATGGCCAATTGACCCCACCGGGCGCCCCTTGTAACGGGCGCCATGGGCCTGGGCACAATCTTCGATCACTTTAAGGTCGAATTCCTCGGCCAGGGCCATGATCGGATCCATATCGCAAGGCCAGCCAGCCAAATGCACACAGATTACGGCCCGGGTGCGAGGAGTCAGTACAGCGCGGATAGTCTGCGCGCTGAAGTTTTGCGAATCGCGATCCACATCGGCGAAAACCGGAACAGCCCCGGCATTCACAATGCTCGAGACGGAAGCAAGAAACGTGCGTGAGGTGACAATCACTTCATCGCCAGCACCGATACCCAACGCCTTCAAGGCAAGGTCCAGGGCAACCGTTCCGTTAGCCAGGCCGATGGCGTATTCGGTGCCCGCCCATGCAGCGAACTCCTTCTCAAACTCACGCCCCTGTGTACCGGTCCAGTAGTTGACCTTATTGGACAGAATCACATCACGTACGGCGTCAGCTTCCTCTTCAGTAAAAGAAGGCCAAGGAGAAAATGGTGAATTCAACACAACCAGTACCCGTCAGTTTTCATTCGAAAATATGAAAGACTCGTCACTACGAGCCCCGTTGCAATTCGCTCAATCCGCTGTTCGCGCGGCGACGACTTTTCAAGAGCCGTCCAATAACCTGGCCGGCACGCCGGCGACCGTAACCTTGTCTGGCACGTCTCTGACAACTACGGCACCCGCACCAACCATGACCTGTGAACCGATGCTCACAAGTTGTCGTATGCAGGCACCTATGCCAATCCAGCTCAGATCCTGTACGCAGACGCCCCCTGCAAGCCGGGCGCCAGGGCTGATGTGCACACACGATCCCAATAGACAATCGTGGTCGACACTGCTGCCCGTATTGAGAATAGCGCCCCTGCCAACTTTGGCATCGGCGTTTACCACCGCGCCAGCAAACACCACCGACCCCTCACCAAGCGTGGCATACCGGCTGACGGTTGAATCCGGATGGCGCAGCGTTACCAGCGTAGCGCCTGCCGCCTTCAGCTGGTCCAGTTTTGCCTGGCGAACCCGATTATTGCCGATCGCCACCAACACACCGTCATATTCATGCACAGCCGCCAACAGTCTCTCGGTGTTGCCTACGACGCTCCAGGCACCATTTCGAAGCAAACCGGGCCAGGCGTCATCAAAGAATTCAATCGTGTCCCAACCGCAGCATTCGGCCGTATCCGCGACGACTTTGCCATGGCCGCTTGCACCCAGCACCGCAAGGCGGCTCATGGCTTGGAGCCTGTGAACTTCGATGCTGTAGCTTCGCCTTCGGCACTGATACCGTCACGCACCAGAACTTTCTTGATCGTCAGGAAAATCACCTTCATATCCAGCCAAAAAGACTGATTATCGACATACCAGGTGTCCAGCTTGAACTTTTCTTCCCAGCCTATTGCGTTGCGCCCGTTGACCTGTGCCCAGCCGCTGACGCCAGGGCGAACCTCATGGCGACGATATTGTTCGGCGCTGTAGAGAGGCAGGTATTCCATCAGCAACGGTCGCGGGCCCACCAGGCTCATATCGCCCTTGACCACATTCCACAACTCGGGCAATTCATCCAGGCTGCTGGATCGCAGAAAACTGCCAAAGGCTGTCATGCGCTGGGAGTCTGGCAAAGGCTCACCGTTTGCGTCATGAGCATCACGCATCGTACGGAACTTGATCATTTCGAACGGTTTGCCATTCCGACCTGGCCGAACCTGACGAAACAGAACGGGAGATCCCAATTTCTTGCGAATGTTCCAGGCAATTACTGCTATGACCGGAGAAAGCAGAATTAGTCCAAGCAACGACGCAAATAAATCAAAACCACGCTTGATCATCTGGCAACACCCTCCAGCCAATCCACAAACCGGTCAGCCAATTTACGTCGGTCAAACTCTCTGACCGCCAATTCTCTGCCTCGTGCGCCCTTCGCCCGCAGCTCGTCACGATCATCTGCTGCCTGTATCAACGCATCTGCGAAAAGCGCAGCATCATCTGGAGGTACGACAAAACCGCAGTTCTCGGTGGAAATCATCTCGGCGAGCCAGCCCGGGTAGTTATTCAAAACAGGCAACCCTGACGCGATATAGTCGAAAAACTTGTTAGGCGACGTTCCGTAGTAAAAGGCCGGTACGTTTGCCAATATCTGCAGCCCCAGGTCCGCGCTGGCCATCAAACCGGACAACCGGGCCTTGTTCACCGGGTCATGAAATATCACATTGTCCAGCTGTTCTTCCGCTGCACGCTTCTGAAGCGCGGGCTTGAGCTTGCCCTGCCCGATCAAAACCAGCCGGATATCATCGCGCTTTCGCAGTTTAAGCTCTCGAGCCGCATCGAGCACCGCGTCCAGCTTGTTGGCCACTCCATGAGTACCCGCGAAGACCGCTACCAGATGGCTTTTATCCACTCCAGCCGGCAACCATGGCTCAGCAGGCGTGTTGAAAATATCAAGGTCACAACCGTTTGGGATCATTTCGATTCGATCACGCGCCACACCGCGGTGCGCAATGCCATCCACAATACCTGGAGACAATCCAATGACCCGGTGAGCCGAGCGATAACTTGCCCACTCAAGAAAAGACATGGCGGCAAGGATGACCGGATTACGAATGACGCCCATCGCTTTCGGCAGCTCGGGCCAGAGATCCCGGACCTCAAATACAAACGGCTTATTACGAAACCACCGGGCGAATATCCCCGGTATACCGGCTGTCAATGGCGTGGTGGTCGCAAAGACCAGGTCGTAACGCTCGGTTAGCGCAATACCGATACTGCGCACTGCAAACTTTAAAAAGCTGAGCGCTCGAACGAACAGGCCATCGCTGTTGGAGTACGCCAGGTCAAATTCGATGATCTCGATACCGTCGACGGTACCTTTGCGTTTTCCACCAACGAAAGGGCTTTCCAGCCCCGTTTGGCCACCACCGTAGCTGCCGCAGACCATCGTCACCTGATGCCCCCTGGCAACCAGGCGGCGGGCCATTTCATAGGACCGGATACCGGTCGCTCCTTTCGGAGTAGAAAAATGCTGATGAAAATAAAGGACTTTCATGTCTACCAGTGATACTCCGTAGTCAAAACGCCCGCCGAAGTCACCTCAACCTCAAGCACCGGCACTTCAGTTTTTTGTAAGTAGTAACGAGACTCCCAACCCTGGACGAGCGCTCGTCGCACGATAGGCATGCTGCCTGCAACCGACAATCGATGGGAGCCGTTGGTCAGGACGTCGCCCTCAAGCCGCCAGTCCCCCGGCTGCAAACGCCAGCGTAGAACTGCACGATCCTTGAATCCGCTAAATTCATCCCTGACCAGCATGCCGGTGTCGCTCAGGCTCACATGCCGCTTATGACGGACGCCGTTACCGTCGATATACGTGGCGCCGCAGGCGCTTGTTCCAGCCTGCTCAACCAGGCCTTCGACCTGGCGCGTACGCAACCACTCCCCGAACAGAAACCGGCTGAGCCTCGGCATCTGGTCTCGCCCATCAAATTGAAGGGTGTTGTGGCTGGCGGTACCCGGAAAATAACTCAGCCACTGGGCAGAGGTGTTGTAGCTGAAGGTACCGGCATCCCGGAGCAGGTTAATGCCTGCACGCCATAGATCCACATGCAGGGCATCGGCCTGGCTGGGGCGAAACCGGAAGCGCGGGTAGCGCAATACAGCGAAGGTTTGTTCACGCCGCAACAATGCATAACCACCCTGATCAAACAGCTGGCTACCTGGACGCTCCGCTACCGCCGATGGGCCGGGCAGCAGCAGCAGCCATTGCAGTGGCAAATCCCATTCACCTGCCGCCTCATAGGCTCTCTTTCCGGCAAACAACGCCATGGACAACTGGACCGAAGGCCTGAAGTCGCGATAGTCCGTATCCGTCAGTGGCAGCAGCCGGGCACCATCATTTGCGCCAATGTTCGGAGCATCTCCAGTGTGCTCGTCGACCAACGAAAATAACCAATGCGCGGCTGTGCGAGCCCTGAGTTGGAACGTGGCGGAGAACGCCGGGAGCCCCAGCTTGTTTCTCCAGATTTCAACCATGGAAAATGTGTCGAGCATCACCCGATGATAATTGACGGAGTACTGGCTGAAACTGCCATCTTGCTCGATCAGCCGAGCGGCCCGGTTTTCGAGCCATTTGCGTCCCAATCGCTGCCAGCGTTCGCCCTCGGGGCAACCGCTTGAGGTCAACCAACTGCCGCCGACAAAAAGTGCAGCCGCCTCGGAAGTCCCGTGGTTATTGTCCTGAGCCATCGCATAGCTCAGCGTCGGCTCAATACGCTTGAGGTGCAGTCGGACCAGATCCACAAGCCCCGGCAACGGGTTGGCAAACTGTTCGACAATGACCGAACTCATCGCCAGGTGCAGGACACGAATGGACGCCTCCTGACCGCACTTCCAGTTCGGACCGCAATAGGGAGGATTGTTGACACACCAATCCGTCAACCAACCGTTTAACTGCGCCGTCCCTGAAGACCCGCCAACACAGGACTTCTGGGCAAAGACCAACGTCCAGTCAAATCGCGAAGCTTCCCAGATATTCTTGATATCACCGACAGCGGCATCAAAATCAGGAATCCGCCACCATTCCCGGCCGGGATCAGGCACTCGAACTCCATTCAGCGGATTCAAATGCCAGTCAGGGGGTGCGTCCGATACCGGGCACTCCCAGAACCCGAAATACCGGACCTGGGAATCCCATTGGGACGCACATTGCAACGAGCCGGCCTGCCTCGCACTTTCCGCAAAAAACGGGCCTTGAGGAATTTCAGCCCGAAGGCGTCGGACCGGGTTCAAGCCAGTCTTGACCCCGAGCCGATACGTCAATGCACGCGCCAGATTGCCAAAACCGAGAGCTATCGCAGTTTTGGCTTTAACAAGAAGAAGGCTCATTGCTCGCGCAGAATCCGGGCAACTTCAATGCTCACGCGCGCCACTTCGAAAATCTCATCGGAAGTGATCGGCGTGACCGCCCCGTTTTGCACCGCTGCCAGGAAAGCTGCAGCGCACTCGCTTTGCCCCTTGTTCTGTTTCCAGAGATTCAGCTTGCTGAAGCCCGGCCAGCCGAAACCCTTCAACTTGCGGAAGTTATCCAGTTGCAGGACGCGTCCGGCAGCGAAAACTTCAACTCGCTCTTTTGGAAAGCTTGAAGCGCCATTGGCCAGATAGAGGATGGTGCCGAAAGAGCCATCCTCAAACCCCAGGGTGATCGCCGCTTTATCTTCCGTAATGGCAACAGCAGGCGTATCGCCCATTCTGCGGGCCTGGATCGAAACAATTTTGCTGCCCGCGAGAAAACGCATCAGGTCGATGAAATGACACGCTTCGCCAATAATGCGCCCACCGCCGACTGACGGGTCCTGGGTCCAGTGATTTGCGGGAATCGCTCCGGCATTCATCGTCATGATGAAAGACTTGGGCTCTTTTACAGCCGAGAGCAACGCCTTCATCTTTTGCACCTGCGGCGAAAAGCGTCGATTGAACCCCACCATCAAATGTGGCTTGAGCCCTTGTTCGACAGCCTTTCGATAGGCCTCTTCAACCGTTGCCAGATCCTGGGCTTCAATTGCCAATGGCTTTTCGACGAACACATGTTTACCCGCCTCCAGCGCTTGCGCGACAAAACGGGCATGGCTGTCGTGCCGGGTGACAATTGCAACAGTGTTGATCGTGCTCTCGCCAAGCATCGCACTGATATCAGTCGAGGCTTGTGCAAATCCGGCCTTGCTGCCGTGTATTACACCGTTGATGCCACCGGCAGTCACAATCGTATGGAACTGAGCCCCTGCGGCCTTGAATGCCGGTATCAGCATTCTTGATGCATAGTTTCCTGCACCGATGAAGCCCACCACGGGTTTGACCGGGTCGAAACTGGCTACCGCACCAGGTGCCAGCACCACTTCCTTGATGTTTCGCTCGGTCTCTTCCGAGGTGTACTGAAGAATGATGCCCAGCGCCGAATTATCCGTCGTAAGCGTCTGATAGGCATCCGCGGCGTCTTCGAATGCAACCCGATGGGAGATCAACGAGTTGACCTCCAATTGGCCGCTGGCGAGCATGTCCAGGACGGCTTCGAAGTTGCGCTGCTCAGTCCAGCGAACGAAACCAATCGGGAAGTCGTTGCCTTGATCTTCGTAACTCGGATCGTAGCGCCCGGGCCCGTAAGAACATGAAACCTGGAATGTCAGTTCCTTCTCATAGAAGTCGGCTCGACTCAACTCAAGCCCGGTTACCCCTACCAGAACAATGCGCCCACGCTTACGGCACATGTGTGCCGCCTGGGTGACCGGGTCGGACGACTTGGTCGACGCCGTAATGATGACGCCATCCACCCCTCTTCCGCGGCTGAATGTCATTCCCGCCGAAACAACATCTTCGCCCTTGCCGGGGTTGCAGGTTTCGGCGCCATAACTGCGAGCCAATGCCAGTTTTTGCTCATCGAAGTCAACGGCAAGTACCCGGCAGCCTTGGGCCCGCAGGAGCTGGACCGTCATCAGTCCGATCAGGCCTACGCCGGTGACTACAAAGGTTTCCCCCAATGTCGGCTGAGCCAGACGAATGCCCTGCAAGCCGATGCTGGCAAGCACGGTAAACGAAGCGGCTTCGTCGCTGACCGAGTCCGGAATCAAGGCACACAGATTCTTGGGAACAACAACGATATCGGCATGAGGACCATTGGAAACCACACGGTCGCCCGGCTTGAACCCGGACACATCATTGCCCACGGCACCCACAACACCCACGTTGCAGTATCCAAGCGGCAACGGCTGCGCAAGCTTCGAGCGAACGGCTTCCACCGTTGTCGCCAAGCCATCGGTCTGGACCTTTTGCAGAACCATGCGGACCTTGTCAGGTTGCTGGCGAGCTTTTTCCAACCAGTTGGCACGGCCAAACCCTACCAGCATGCGTTCCGTGCCGGCAGAAATCAGCGTATTGGTTGTATGGATCTTTAGCGTGCCACTACGAACGGCGGGAGCGGGTGCATTAACCAATGACGTCTCACCGCTAGCCATGTTCTGAACAACCTGCTTCATGCATTCACACCAATAAAGTTAAAAATTCACTCATCACTGAGAAACTTGTATAGAGCTATGTATCCTACCATCGGATAAGGCCGTGGCGTCGCCGCCCACTCAACCGTCGAGGGCGAAATCGCCGTCCAGATACTGTTTGCACCAGAGTTCCATGCAAACGATGCCGAACAACGTATAAGCAGCGTCTATCCGGCCTGAACGATCTGCTTCGATCAGATGCGCCACCGCCTTGGGATCGAATATCCCCCTTTTCAGCAGGGATGCAGGAGAAAGCACCTCATCGACCAAAGGCTTCAGGCGTCCTTGCAACCAGTTGCGAAGCGGTACACCGAAGCCCGTCTTGGGCCGGTAGATGACGTCGTGAGGCAGATAGGGTTCCATGGCCTTCTTGAAAATCCATTTCCCTTCCCGGCCTTTTTGCTTGATATCCGATGGCAGTGAGCCAGCCAGGCGGACTAGGTCAAGATCCAGCAGCGGCACACGCACTTCAACGCCCGTCGCCATACCCATCTTGTCGGTGTAGTTGAGATTGTGATCGGTGAGAAAATGCTTGCACTCCAGGGTGAGCATTTTATCAAGGGGCGTGGCATCCGAAGGCAGCCGCGAAAGTGTTTCTCGCATCGGCGCAAACAGATCATCGGCCGCCAGCTGGCGTCGCAAGTCTGGCGCCAACAGGCCATACGCCTGTTCAGGTTCAAGCCAGAGGAAATAACTGATCAAGCGATCATCAGCAGGCAAGTCCGCATAGCGAAAAGCCTTCCCGAGACGACGAGACAGCGGAGAGGATGCAGGAAGCAGGTTTGAACTGCTGGCCAAAACCGAACGCAGCGGTCGAGGCATTCCGCCCCACCAACGCTCTTGCGCCAACGCGAAATGACGACGATAGCCCGTGAAAATATCATCTCCCCCGGCACCCGACAGCAGAACCTTGATGCCGTTCTGGCTTGCCAGTTCCGAGATGAACAACGCATTCAGCGCCGCCGGATCCGGCGTAGGTTCATCGAGCAGATAAACCATTTCAGGCAGACGATCCATCATCTCATCGCCGACACCTACGACATGCAGGTCGACATCCAGATGCTTGGCAACGCGCTGTGCGTACGGAAGGTCATCGGCGAACCCCTCGTTCGCAGTGGAGCCGTTGTCTACACGGATACTGAAGCACTGCAACCGCCCCTTATCACGCATTTCCTGCGCTGCAAACGCGACGATGGCACTGGAGTCCAAGCCGCCTGACAAGAATGAGCCCAAGGGTACGTCGGACACCAACTGACGCTGGACGGCAGTCCTGACGGCATCGGCGACATCAACAGCGACATCAGCAACCGTTTTTGTCAGGGGTTTCTCGGAAATCGGCAGTTCGTAGTAAAACCAGCTCTTCTCGATATGCCCATTACGGACGCATAACGCTTGGCCAGGTAAAACCTTTTTGATATCCCGCACGATCGTCCGATCACCCGGCGACCAGAGAAAACCAAGGTGCGCGAGTACGGCTTGCGGGTCGATTTCAGTTTTACTGAAGCCGCCTCGGATCAAGCCCTTCATTTCACTTGAAAATGCAAAACAACCATCACTGGAATGGATATAGAGCGGTTTGACGCCCATCTGATCTCGAGCCACCCAAAGCGTTTCAGTGTCGCGTTCCCAGAATACGACCGCGAAAATCCCGTTCAAGCGGTTTAAACACTCAATCCCATAACGACAGAACAGTGCGAGCAATACTTCGGAGTCGGACTGGCTGGAAAAATGATCCCCCGCCGCTTCGAGATGAGCCCTTAACTCCCGAAAGTTATAGATTTCACCGTTAAACACCATGACCACTCGCCCATCGGCAGAGACCATGGGTTGGTGACCGGCGGAAGTGGTATCGAGAATGGAAAGGCGCACCTGGCCCAACCATACACCAACGTCGGTATCGGCCCAGACGCCTTGATCATCAGGCCCACGACGTCGAATAAACGAAAGCGCTGAAGAGAAGTCAATAGATTCCCGCGTTCCGTTGTGAATGTAGCCCAAAATTCCGCACATATCAGTTTCTCTAGATTGGGTTATTGACTGGCTCTTCGCGCTTTGAGCTCAAGAATAAAAAAGGAAGCCATATAGACGCTATGAGAAGAGCGACCGACGCCAATTCCCCTCGAAAAAGGTGAAGCAGGGAGGCGATCGCCAATGCATAAAGACCTAACGCTCGGTCGCTTTGAGGGTTATAGACAACTGCGCCATAAAGCCGCCCACCTATAACGCCAAGAAGAAAACCGCCGAATAGTACGCCCAGCGTGCCAAAGTTCATATAAAGCTCACCAAAAATACCTGGCGGCAATGTCGTACCTTCCATGAGCCATTTGTCTGGCCAAAAGGCACCTGTAAACACCCCGGCTGCGGTAAGTGGCTTATTCGGGAAAAGACCCGAAGGTATTAAAATCAATACAACCATCAGCAGCGTCGTGCCATTCTGCCATTCCAGCCTCTCGGGCATAGCATCTATGAGCACAGTCATGGTCTGCAACTGCATTAGATTACCCGTAAACTGAGTCGCCAAAAAATGAATGAACGACAGGAAAACACCTTGATCTTCGTTAATGAAAAAGAATCTACCTGTCGCGAGAAACTCCTGCTTAAACAGGTGATAGGTCATCAGCGAAACAAACATCACCACCCCAAGCACCGCTCCTTTTACAAGACTGACACGCTTAACGCGGTAATGCCGAACTATAATCAGCGACAATACGATAATAAAAATTGTCGATTTCTGACCCTGGAGAGCGCAAATAAACAAACCGCCCAAAAAATATAACCAGAAGCAAAACCGCTCGGAAAGTGACTTCTTCCCGGCACGGGTCAACCGTATATACCAGGCCAGCGAGACAGAGAGCAGCAAGTTCTCCAAGAGGAACAAGCCGTTCAAACCTGCAAACGCCCTTATCCTGTCACTGGCACCTTGAAGCAACCCCGAGACCCCGCCTAGGATTACAAGAATAGTTGTAAACGCCAGCAGCGCCACTAACGAAAAACCTAAGGCCCGTTGCGAAAAAATCCGTGGACTTACTATGTAGCGTATCCCGACGGGAAAATTAAAATGCGTTTTCCGTCCTAACCAACACCCCATCAAAACAAAAATCAAAGCCCCGGCATACAGCAAAATGGCATAGTCAATAGAACTCTGCTTATCGAAAAAGGCAAACTCCCAAAACTGACTAAACCCATCAAACCCCATGATAAAGGGATATAATGGGACAATAACGCCTGCAAACCAGATCACCAAAAAGAAAAAGCCAACGCCAAAACAATCAAACGCTTTTTTTTCAAGCGGGACTCGCAAGTGCTCAGGCCCTAAATATTTTTCTTCCAAGGTATCAACCTCTTGGGTCATAAATCAGCGAGGCGGACTCTCACCGCAATCAGAAGCAGCACGGCGGACAAAACAGCACCAACCACATACCCCAAAACGCCAGCCCAAGCATCCAAAACAGGGATACCGACGTATAGAATTAAAAGAACAAGCAAGCCCTCTACAATATTGGTTTTAAGGCTTAAACTAAAAACACGCAATGCGACCAGTATTGTACCGCAAGCAAGAGCCATAGCCTTCAGGGGCAAAGTCAACGCCAACACAATGATATACATGGCCGTCTGCTTATAAACACCGCCCACACACACCAACCATATACAAGAGCAAAGGATCAACAGCAAAGCAACCGTGGATGAGATCTTTAACATGCTTTTTGAGAATGCATGATACCTTTCGCGCAACTCGCTTTTATCATGGATGACCTCGACCAACTCAGGAAGGGCCCTTTGTGCAATGATTGCCAATGGCAGCAAGCCAAGAATAAGGCTCAATATAGCAATACCAAAAAAACCGATCTCGTCGGTTTTCACATGATAAGCAGTCAACATCAGGACAGGCAGACTATCCACCAACAGACGAACAAACAGGCTGGCATTGACAATGACACCGGACTTGGCCGTTGTCATTAATTCGCGCCCGTTCACCTGGCGAAAATCAAGCGCCAGAAAGATATGCGCTCGCAGTTTCCACCAAACGGCAGCGAGACAAAAGAACTCACCAAGATAACGAGCGGCCATCCAGCCCTGGATACCATACAACTTCGTCAATACAACATGCAGAATAACGCCCGCCCCGGTAACCAGCATCAGAACGAAGTAGATCTCGCGTATCGCCTTCGCCCCCTGAGCAAAGCCAGTCGTTACACGAAGCAAATTAGTCAACAGCACCAAGCCACAGGTTGTAAAAACATAAGAACTAATCGCAGAGGTCAGCACAAACTCATGCGCGACGTATATACCAGCAATCACGACACCTGAAGCGATCCCGACCAACAAAAACACTTGCCGAAGCACTTCACTTTGACGAGAAGTACCATGACTCGCCGCCGTATCGCGAATCGCGATGCTTTGCATGCCCAAACTTCCTGCCAGTACGACAAGAGCAATAATTGTTTCCAGCGAGCGCACCACACCGACGACCGACGGATCAACCCAAGGCGTGATCAAAAACTGACTTATTATTACCCCACCTTGAATACAGGCAGTAATAACAATCAGCTGTAACAGCTTCGAACTTTCAAACATGCTGATCAGACGATTCAACACACGCTACCACCATGAATCTTTATAAACACTATCAACGAAGCTCTCCTTTATTTCACCAGCGACAAGGAATCCAGGACATTTTTAAGCGCCACACGACGAGCTGCGATGGAATAATTGGAAGAAATCCACTGATGCCTGGCTTTGGCATCTTCAGCGCAAGTCGGCGTGGCGACAACCGTCTCCATGGCTGCAGCAATTTCTTCCTGGCTATCTGGTTGAACCCAGTAAGCGAAGTTACCCGCGACCTCAGGCACCGCGCCCCGAGGCGACGTGATCACTCGCGCGCCACACGCCAGCGCTTCGCCGATCGCATGCCCGAAACCTTCATAGAGCGTTGGTTGAACATAGGCCAGGCAATTGCGGTAGTGGTGCAGCTTTTCTTCATCGGAAATCATCCCGACAAACTCCACCTTGTCTGCCACACCCAGGCGCTGCGCCAGGTCTTTTAGTTCCTGCAGGTAGTCACCATGTTTGCCAGCAACAACCAGGCGAAGATGACTTGCGTTAGCCGAAACCTTTGCAAACGCCTCAATCGTCGGAATCAGCCCTTTACGAATGGCGTTCGTACGACTGGTCCAGGTCACCGTAAAAAAGTAATTCGATCCAACCGCCGGAAGCTCGCCAGGAGAATAGTAATCTGTATCAATCGCCAGCGTTGCGTACACGGGGTTTCTCACCGGCAGGTTGGTTGTGACTTCCTCACACTCCGATCTTGAGATGAACAGGTTTCGATCGGCTAATAACAGCGAGGTACGCAGCACTGCCTTCTGCCATAGCGGACGGTCCAGATAACACAGACCCGGGATTTCTTTCCGGCAGGTGGAGTAGTCAAAGGCCCCAGTTACAATTACCGGCCGACGACGGAGTTTTCCGGCGAGCAACGGAAGCGGCGAATGCCCCCACCACCAACAAAAATAGAGATCCGCTTTCCAATCTAATGTGCCCGGCGTCCCGGACAGAACGACTTCGTGTCCGAGCTCCTTGAGAATTCGAATATCAACCCGATAAAACTCAACTTTATCAAACATCTCGCGCCAATTAGCGTGAGCGGACATATTAGCAAAAAAACATATACGCACAGTGCACCAACCCGTTACTTGCCAACCGTATTAAACACGCGCCTTCTGCTGATACATTGACAGCAATGTATCGTGCAAACTAGGCACATTAATTTCACCTACCACATCAAAGAGCTTGGCCGGACTACCATAAAGCTCTTTAACTTCATCTTCCCTGACAAAGGCAGGATCAACTGTTATCGTTGGCCGATAACCTGCAATCTGTTCCATTTCATCAATCACGCTCAGTAAGGAAATGCTGCGCCCCGAGCAGATATTTATAAACTCACCACGTTGATTGGACGTCAACAGCCTTGAATAGGCCTCCACCACAAAACCGATATCAGACAAGTCGCGGGATACATCCAGATTGCCCAATCTGAGCTCCTTTTCTCCACGGGCAAATGCGCCCACGATCTTGGAGAAAACGAATGACTCCGACTGGCCGGGTCCAGTGTAATTGAATGGCCGTACCACCAATATAGGCATACGAGAAAACCACTTGCGGACAAGGGCCTCCATCGTCAGCTTGCTCAGTGCGTAATGATTAACGGGCTGCGGTTCACTGCTTTCTGAAATGGGCGATGAAATAGCGTTCCCGTAAATGTTTGCACTGCTCGCAATGATGATTTTTTCAACGACCACCTCAGCCTCCTTAATCGCATTAAGAAGGCTTTCTGTACCCAATACATTGACTCGGTAATATGACAAGGCATCGCTGCTGGTGACATGCGCCAGCGCGGCCAAGTGAATAACATGGGTGGGCTGAACCTGCTTTATCCAACCACTGAGTCGCGCCGTGTCATTCAGGTCCGCATCCAAGTGGTCAAACTCACAGGCCAGGCGCTCCCCACCAAGGCCGGCAACCCGCCAGCCGGCCTTGGTGAGGCTTTGCGCCAAATGCTTTCCAGTAAAACCCGAGAGCCCTGTAATCAGTACTGTCCGATCTTTACTTTGAAGTGCCATTGCGAACCCTTCTCAAGTCAGCTTCAACCATCAGCTGGCACAGTTGCTCCAGCGTCGTTTCTGGTTTCCAGCCTAACCGCTCTTTTGCAAACGAAGCGTCGCCAATCAACAACTCGACTTCCGCGGGTCGATAGAAGCGTGGGTTAACTTTCACCCGGGTGATGCCGGTACGACGGTCAACGCCGAATTCGTTCTCGCCACTTCCAGACCAATCGATATCAACCCCTACGGCCTTGAAGCTCATGGCAACAAAATCACGAACGGTTTCAGTGCGGTTGGTAGCAAGCACAAATGTTTCCGGTGTGTCGATCTGCAACATTCGGTGCATGCCATCTACATACTCTTTAGCGAAACCCCAGTCTCGCTTGGCATCCATGTTTCCGAGTTCGAGCACTTGCTGCTCGCCCATTTCGATACTGGCTACAGCATCGGTAATTTTACGAGTAACGAACTCTTTTCCTCGCAGCGGAGACTCATGATTGAACAGAATGCCGCTGGTGGCAAAAATATCATATGATTCGCGATAGTTGATGGTTGTCCAATGCGCAAACAACTTCGCAACACCGTAAGGGCTGCGTGGGTAGAAAGGCGTGCTTTCAGATTGAGGAACAGCCTGTACCAGCCCGAACATTTCAGATGTCGAAGCTTGATAGAAACGAATCTTCGGATTTACTATTCGGATCGCTTCGAGCAAATTAAGCGCACCGACTCCGGTAATCTGCGCGGTTGTAATTGGCTGATCGAAGGAAACGCCTACGAAGCTTTGAGCCGCCAGGTTATAAACCTCGTCCGGGGCGCAATTCTGAATTAAACGAATAGTTCCGGAGAGATCAGTCAAATCAAATTCGACAAGATGAAGATCATCATGCCCAAAAACACCAAGTTCCTCTAATCGCCAGAAACTTACAGAACTTGTGCGGCGATAGGCGCCATAGACCTTATAACCCTTGGACAGCAGCAGTTCGACAAGGTAAGCCCCATCCTGACCTGTAACACCAGTAACCAGCGCATGCTTCTGCATCTGTACAACTCCTAAAAATTTAAGCCTTAAACACGTCCATAGGTATCGTCAAATCGAACAATATCATCCTCACCCAAGTACGTTCCCGACTGCACCTCTATGATCTCAAGAGGAATGGTGCCAGGATTGGAAAGGCGATGAACATGGCCAATAGGGATATATGTACTCTGGTTTTCGTTCAGCTGGAAAACACGATCTTCACAGGTGACTTCAGCGGTGCCAGACACAACAATCCAATGCTCCGCCCGATGGTAATGCTTCTGCAAACTCAAGGTTGCTTTCGGCTTCACCAATATCCGCTTCACCTGAAAGCGTGAGCCCGAATCTATGCTGTCGTACCAGCCCCACGGGCGATGAACACGACGATGAAGCTTTGATTCTGGCCTGGCCTTGATATTCAACGCTTCGACAATAGCCTTCACACCCTGGCTACGATCTTTATCCGCAACCAATACGGCATCAGGCGTTTCGACGATAACAATATTTTCAAGCCCCACGGCCGTTACCAAACGGTGAGAGGCGTAAACCAATGTATTGGAGCTGGAGTCTATTATTACGTCGCCATGGGTAGCGTTTTGTTTTTCGTCCTTTTCACTCGAACGCCAAACAGCATCCCATGCTCCCAGGTCAGACCAACCGGCATCCATCGTGAGCATTTTCAACGTCAGGCCAGCTGAAGGCGTTTTCGCGCAATGCTCGATCACGGCATAGTCAATCGACTCAGGCGGTATCAGGGAAAACGCGTCAAGTTGTGGTCGAATAAACCCATTATCTTCAACTCGGCCCTTCCACGCGGCCTCAGTGGCATCGAAGATGTCACTTCTGAACGCGCCCAGTGCTTTCAACCAGACTGACGCGCGCAGCACAAAAATACCGCTATTCCAGAAATAGCTTCCATCTTCCAGGTATTTTTCTGCGGTTGTCCGCTCAGGCTTTTCAACAAACGCATCCACCCTCTTGACGGTAGAGGGATCTGCCGAGTGGATATAACCATAACCCGTCTCAGGGCGATCAGGCGTAATCCCCAAGATCACAATGCTGCCGTCTTTCGCAACGTCGACCGCTTTACTGACCGTGTCAGTAAAAGCTTGAATATCGAGAATCATCTGGTCGGCCGGGACAACGACCAGAACCGGGTCAATCTCCTCTCCCACCTCATCGCGCGCATAAAGCGCCGCCAACGTAAGCGCAGGGGCCGTATTGCGTCCTACCGGTTCAAGAATGACAACAGCTTTAGAAACGTTCATTTCCCGGATCTGGTCGAGACACAGGAAACGATGCTCATCGTTGGCAACGATGCATGGAGCCAATAAATCCGAGCCTTGACCGTCAATCTTCAACAGTCGGGCAATCGCCTGCTGAAACAACGTCTCCCGCCCCGAAATTGCCAGAAACTGCTTCGGGTAAAGAGTTCTGCTAAGCGGCCAGAGTCTCGTTCCCGAGCCTCCAGACATAATAACCGGAAGAATTTTCATACAAGCCAGATTCCCCGGGTATCAACAATCCGGCGACCCTCGAGAAGTGAAGAAGGAACACTTTTGAATGGCTTGTGATCCACCAGTAACAACAAGACATCCGCGCGCTCAAACGCTTCTTCTATTGTGCACAACTCAGCGTTCGGCAACGTCGCAGGCAGAGAATCAATATTAGGTTCTACGACAATAACCTTCCCGGCGTGCCGGCTTGAGATATTTTTCGTAATTTCCAGAGATGGACTTTCCCGCAGGTCGTCAATATCAGGTTTGAATGCCAGGCCGAAGCACGCGATAACAATGTCTTTTTCCGACTTCTCGGGGTGACTCGACAGATGATCGGCCACAGCAGCATCAACTTTCTCCATAACCCACGACGGTTTTGAGTCATTGACTTCACGTGCAGTTTGGATCAGTTTCGCCTGGCCTTCAGCCTGACTCACGATGAACCAAGGGTCGACGGCGATGCAATGCCCACCCACGCCAGGTCCTGGTTGGAGGATATTGACGCGAGGGTGCCGGTTGGCGAGCTTGATAAGCTCCCACACATCGACATCGAACTTATCGCATATCATCGACAATTCGTTCGCGAAGGCAATATTCACATCGCGAAAGCTGTTCTCGGTCAACTTGCACATTTCTGCTGTTCGGGCGTTGGTGATAATGCACTCGCCCTCTACAAACAATTTATACAGACGTGTGGCGGCTTCTGAGCACTTGGGTGTCATCCCGCCGATGACGCGATCATTCTGTACCAACTCACGCAACACGTGGCCGGGAAGCACGCGCTCAGGGCAGTGAGCCACGCGAATGTCCGACGCCTCGCCATGGGTCTGCGGGAACGTCAGGTCAGGGCGTGCTTCAGCCAGCCATGCCGACATCTTCTCAGTCGCACCCACGGGAGAAGTGGACTCGAGGATGACCAGATCACCCTTTTTCAATACTGGCGCAATGGATTTGCTTGCGGACTCAATGTAAGAAAGGTCCGGAGCATGACCGTCCTTGAAAGGAGTGGGCACCGCAATCAAGAAGGCGTCCGCCGGCTCAGGTCGTGTACTGGCGCGCAGATACCCCTCGGTCACGGCCGCGTGCACGACTATGTCCAAATCAGGCTCAACGATATGAATCTGTCCGCCGTTGATCGTATCGACGGCCTTTTGATTAACGTCGACACCAATGACCTTTAACTTTCGCGCAGCAAAAACGGCTGCGGTTGGCAAACCGATATAGCCCAAACCAATTACAGAAATAGTGGAAAAATCCATGACCAAACCTTAATTTTTGAAAGTGGCTAGAGCATTAACAATACGCATGCAGGCGTGACCGTCACCATAAGGATTATGAGCAACGCTCATCTCCTCGTAAGCCTTTTGATCAAGTAAAAGCTCACGCAAGTGGTGAACTATCTTGTCCTTCTCTGTACCGACCAATCTGACGGTACCCGCCTCAATCGCCTCAGGCCGCTCGGTAGTGTCCCGCATGACCAGCACGGGCTTGCCCAAAGAAGGTGCCTCTTCCTGCACACCACCGGAGTCCGTCAGAATCAAGTACGACCGATTCATCAAATAGACAAAAGGTAGATAATCCAATGGTTCGATGAGGTGAATATTTTTTATACCAGCCAACAAACGGTTGACCGGTTCACGGACATTTGGATTCAAATGAACGGGGTACACGATCTCCACATCATCAAACTCATGGGCAATCGAAGCCAACGAACTGCAGATCCTTTCGAATCCATCGCCGAAGCTTTCACGCCGATGCCCTGTCACAAGGATGACGCGGCGTTGAGCAGGTAAAAATGCGAACTGCTCGGAGAACTTCTGTTTTAACTGGTCATTGGTCTCGAGCTTCTGTACGACCTCAAGCAGAGCGTCGATTACAGTATTCCCAGTCACATGAATCGCGTCAGGTGACACCCCTTCACGCAGTAAATTCTGTTGCGATCGTTCAGTAGGAGCGAAGTGAAGAAGCGCGAGTGCTCCCGTCAACTTTCGATTGGCCTCTTCCGGCCAGGGAGAATATAAATTTCCGGTGCGAAGCCCAGCTTCGATATGAGCCACAGGAATTTGCTGATAGTACGCCGCCAATGTAGTTGCAAAGGTCGTAGCGGTATCACCATGCACCAAGACGATATCCGGCCGATAAGTCCGGAAGACCTCTTTCATTCCCTGAAGAATACCAGTTGTCACGTCGGTAAGGTCTTGACCCGACTTCATGATATTAAGATCAAAGTCAGGTTCAAGTTTAAATAACTCTAACACTTGATCCAGCATTTCACGGTGTTGACCCGTGACGCAGATTTTGGCCTCAAAACGCTCATCTGCATTCAACGCTAAAGCTAATGGAGCCATTTTTATAGCTTCCGGTCGCGTACCGAAAACACTCAAGATCTTTAAAGTCATTAGATTACCAACGATTCCATATCATTATTTAGTCAGAGAATCAGTCTGGAAACCAGCAACGCTGCCATGCCCCTGCCTGACCTACCGATTACGCGCAAGCGAGTTTTCGCCGCTCCAACTGCAACCGCCTCTGCTTTGCAGCGCAGCATATCATCAACAAGCGTGCCAACATAACGCCTGGCTGGCTCAACCACACGCCCCATGAGACCCCATCATCCCCCCCTCAGTTCAGGACAGGACAAGGTTTTACCGCAACATTTGCGGTGAGCCGCTTCACCGCAATGGTGCGTCGCAACCTCTCATTGAAATTGGGCTTTTGGTTATTGCCCCACAGGAACCCGACCTATCCGAGATCGCAATTGGGCCCACGCTCGACTGTGCCATGCAGCTCGTTGCTAATCGCCGGCGCACCCTGCACGACCGACCTGGCCGAACGGTACGCCCTTATCAAATTCCGAACCAATACTAGCCATAAGCCATTAACCTGGAGACCGCACATAAAAATCCACATCAAACCGTATTAGACGGTGCACCATCAACTATTAAACCAACAATACAAACCTGTGCAGGACGCTTGACGCCCGCACAAGTAAACAAAGATCAAATGCCGAAACGCCATGAAGACTCGACGCAAAGTCTTAGTAACTTTTGATAGCCGAGAAACCACCCAGGAATGCCCCTCGGCGGTTCACAGTTGCGCAAGCACGTAATGCAGGTTCCGTATGAAAGCAAGAAATACGGGCCCGAGGGGAAAACGCGTGAAGCCAAAAGCTTCACGGCCTTGGAGTTATTTTCGGTTTAACTTATTGCCAGGCTCTTGTTGCCGATCCAACTGAGCGACCGAATGGAGAAGTGAGCCTGCCGGCTCGTGCCCATCGCGCTCTGCATTGTCGCGAGCAGCACGTAACGCCTGCCTGACCAACGCAATACCAATCGCGACAATCGCCCCCAGGAGCAGGCCAAGAAAAATGATCAATGGACGATTCGGGCTCGACGGAACCAACGGCTCAAGGGCCTGCTGGTCAATACTCACCAGCCGCAGCTTCGCCAGGTCGATATTCAGGCTACTCAAACGGAAAATCTCTGTTCTCAACGGTTGAACGCCCGCAAGAAAGATATCTTCATTTTTTCGAGCATCGAGGACCTCAATCTCTCGGTTGGATGCGAGCAACTGAAGCTCCCTGGCGATTTGAGCGATGCGCGACTCGGTAAAATCATCCGACTTGCGTGACTGCAATGCAGCAAGCTCAGCCTTAAGCGCATCTACCCCCATAAAATAAAGTGGGATCTGCTGGTTGTTCACCTCAGTACGCATCACGCTACCAGCGTTCGTCACGGCCGATTCACCAAGTGAAGAAGGCGTAGCCGGCTTTTGAATGCCCAGGGAACGGGCAATCCCTATAGCCTCATTCAGCTGAGCAATACGGTCGCTACGCAAGGTTTTCAACTGCGAACGCAGCGCCTTCAACTCATCCTGCAATTGCGCGCGTTTCAACGAGTCAGCTTCTCGCAATGACGCTATTTTGGCTTCTTTTTCAATATCGTAGTTTGAACGAGCCGAATCGAGCTTGCCTTTAAGCTCCCTCAAACGGTTTTTAACGATCACATTCAAATCAGCCGTGACGCGTTCGCGCTCACTTTCGATAGCGTAGTCGACAAAGCCATTAAGAATAGAGACGCCGTCGACGCCTTTCGGATACATCATCTCGAGCTTGATGTAGGAACTCAGCGAATTTTTCTTATCTGCATCAGGAAGAATCAAACGAATAGAGTCATGATTGAACTCCTGAAAACTCTGCTCCAGAGTCTGCCCAGGACGAACAAATTTCTCGAAAAGCTTCTGGTTTTTCTTGAAATAGCTCAGGCGCGTATCATAAGAGTCGAGCGCTGCGCCCACTTTGAGGAGCGCGTCAGCTGGAGGAAGCTGATATATCTCTGATCGATTTAGCGCATCCAAATCATTAATCGCCGCAGGCCGCAAAACCGTGCTGACCTTATATACAGGGGAAGCTAAAAATGCGTAGGACGCCGCAATCAATCCCGCCCCGAGAGTGACGAAAAGCAGAAGTTTTTTTTGTTGCCAGACAGACGCGAAAAGTCGCACAAAATCAATTTCGTCGGACGATCGAACCGGGGGAGCACGGAAGCTACTACTCACAACAAAAACCTGCCTTCAAAGAGAAACTGCGGGCTCGTTATGCAGACAAGATTGTGTATTTTTATTTTAGTTATATGGCCGAAAAAACCCAGCGTCGCTGCCGGACTTTAGCGCACAAAATGCCTGTTATCGAGAACAGATTCCATTTTGCCATCTCACTGACATATTACAAGTCTTGACATATCTGTAGGAGCCTTCCTACACAGATAGGGGCAACCCTTATATAGGCCGCCCGAGAAGGACAGAAAAGCAAATTTCGTAGCCGCGAGACAATAGTCAGTGGTATCGCCGGACTTACCACATGCCGTTCACTCGACGTAACTGATGCGCACCGCACCAGAAAAATCCGACGAACGGCTCGCGAGTGACACAATAACCATGGAAGCTCTACCCACGCCTTGCGGGCATGGACTTTTGACGTCGGCCCCACCCAACGATGACACTAAACAGCGGTCCCAGCAGCATTCCAATTATCAAGGCCACGACCACAAACACCGACACCGGCATCTGCCCGGTCACCCAGCCCAGGAATGAAAGAGACGCGCCCTGCTGGTTTTCCAGCACGAACCCCAACACTGCCAGCACGACAATTAGCATAGCCAGCACCAGAACAACGCGCTTAACCCCACGCATAACCTTCTCCTACCCCAAAAACACTCAGACGCTTTCTTCTTCGTCTTCGTTCACCCGATCGCGCAATTCCTTGCCCGGCTTGAAATGAGGCACGAACTTGCCGTCAAGGCTGACGGACTGCCCGGTTTTTGGGTTGCGACCCACACGAGGCGCACGATAGTGCAGCGAGAAGCTACCAAACCCACGAATTTCAATCCGATCGCCGGTAGCCAGACATTGGGACATCTGCTCAAGCATGGTCTTGATGGCCAGCTCCACATCCTTGGATGAGAGCAGCCCTTGATGGGTGACAATTCGTTCGATCAACTCCGACTTCGTCATATTTTTCCCTTCTTTTTCAAGCAGCTAGGAAAAGCGCTTCGAAGGTTTTAGCATGACCGGAGGAATTTGAACAGCCCATGTATTGACTTATATTCAAAGACTTGGGGTGCAACTAGAAGAGAGTTGGCATTGCGCACCACGACAGCCAGCTATCGCTCAGTCTCACTGGAGGCACTCCAGCGCGATCGCTGCCAGATAGAGCCTATAAGCGCGAACGCGCTGCCAGCGCGACGACGGCGCTCCAGCCACAGAACGCCAAGGCGACGCTGCACACAACACTAAATCCCAGGCACAAAAAAGGGCGACCGAAGTCGCCCTTTTTCTATGGTCTGACAGAACTTAGTTCTGCTTTTCCATTTGTGCACGCAGCAGGTCGCCCAGAGTGGTAGGACCAGCAGAAGGCTCAGAGGTAGCTGGCTTGTCGCGCAGGCTCTGGATGGCTTCTTTCTCTTCAGCATCGTCTTTCGACTTGATGGAGAGCTGGATTACGCGGCTCTTGCGGTCAACGCTGATGATCTTGGCTTCTACTTCTTCGCCTTCTTTCAGAACGTTGCGCGCGTCTTCAACGCGGTCACGGCTGATTTCGGAGGCTTTCAGAGTCGCTTCGATATCGTCGGCCAGAGTGATGATGGCGCCTTTAGCGTCAACTTCCTTCACGATGCCTTTAACGATTGCGCCTTTGTCGTTCTCTTGAACGTACTCGGAGAACGGATCGCTTTCCAGTTGCTTGATACCCAGGGAGATGCGCTCGCGCTCTGGGTCAACCGACAGGATAACGGTGTCCAGCTCGTCGCCCTTCTTGAAACGACGAACAGCTTCTTCGCCAACTTCGTTCCAGGAGATGTCGGACAGGTGAACCAGACCGTCGATGCCGCCGTCCAGACCAATGAAGATACCGAAATCGGTGATCGACTTGATGGTGCCGGAGATTTTATCGCCCTTGTTGAACTGGCCAGAGAAATCTTCCCATGGGTTAGATTTGCACTGCTTGATGCCGAGGGAGATACGACGACGCTCTTCGTCGATGTCCAGAACCATAACTTCCACTTCGTCGCCGACTTGTACGACTTTCGAAGGGTGGATGTTCTTGTTGGTCCAGTCCATTTCGGAAACGTGTACCAGGCCTTCCACGCCTTCTTCCAGCTCTGCGAAGCAGCCGTAGTCGGTCAGGTTGGTAACACGCGCGGTGACGCGAGTGCTTTCTGGGTAACGAGCCTTGATAGCGACCCATGGATCTTCGCCCAGCTGCTTCAAGCCCAGGGAGACACGGTTGCGCTCACGATCGTACTTCAGAACCTTGACATCGATCTCGTCGCCAACGTTGACGATTTCCGATGGATGCTTGATACGCTTCCAAGCCATGTCGGTAATGTGCAGCAGGCCATCGACGCCACCCAGATCGACGAATGCGCCGTAATCGGTGAGGTTTTTGACGATACCTTTGACTTGTTGGCCTTCCTGCAGGGATTCCAGCAGAGCTTCACGCTCGGCGGAGTTCTCTGCTTCCAGGACGCTGCGACGGGAAACGACAACGTTGTTGCGCTTCTGGTCGAGCTTGATGACCTTGAATTCGAGTTCCTTGCCTTCCAGGTGCGTGGTGTCGCGCACAGGACGAACGTCGACCAAAGAACCTGGCAGGAACGCACGGATGCCGTTAACGTCGACAGTGAAGCCGCCTTTAACCTTACCGTTGATAACGCCCTTGACCACTTCTTCAGCTGCGAAGGCTGCTTCGAGAACAATCCAGCATTCAGCGCGCTTGGCTTTTTCACGGGACAGCTTGGTTTCACCGAAACCGTCTTCAACCGAGTCCAGAGCAACGTGAACTTCGTCACCGACATTGATAGTCAGGTCACCAGCATCGTTGTAGAACTGTTCCAGCGGGATCAGAGCTTCAGACTTCAGACCAGCGTGAACGGTTACCCAGCGAGCTTGGTAATCGATATCAACGATAACACCGGTGATGATGGAGCCTGCCTGAAGGTTCAGGGTTTTTAGGCTTTCTTCAAAGAGTTCCGCAAAGCTTTCGCTCATTTTAATTCCTGTTGATAAGGGCGAAGAATACGCCCATCTCCACACCCCAGACGGTGTGGGTCAGTTTCAATTAAAAGAAGCACCACAGGACTATGACTGGTCCCCTGCGGCCTTCTTGGTCACCCGGCGATATCGCGAATGGCGATCTCACTCAAGATGCGTTCCAGCACCTGCTCGATGGACAACTCCGTGGAATCCAGCTGTATGGCGTCAGCCGCCGGCTTGAGCGGGGCTACCGCACGCTGGGTATCACGCTCATCGCGTGCACGGATCTCATCTAGCAGACTCGACAGACTAACACCATCGACTTTGCCCTTCAACTGCAAGTAACGGCGACGGGCCCGCTCCTCGGCGCTGGCCGTGAGGAAAATCTTCAGCGGCGCCTCGGGGAAGACCACCGTGCCCATGTCGCGGCCATCGGCCACCAGACCCGGCGGTTCCTGGAAAGCCCGCTGGCGCTGCAGCAAAGCATCGCGCACCGCCGGCAATGCGGCGACCTGGGAAGCCCAGGAGCCAACCTGCTCGTTGCGCAGGTCGTCGGTCACATCGTCCCCTTCCAGGATGATGCGCTGGGGATGACCTTCGGTCGCCCCGACGAACTGCACGTCAAGATGCGCAGCCAGCAGCTTCAGCGATTCTTCGTTGGTCAGGTCGACGCCATGGTTGCGGGCGGCAAAGGCCAGCAAGCGGTACAGCGCCCCGGAATCCAGCAGGCACCAGCCCAGGCGCTTGGCCAGGATGCCGGCGATCGTGCCCTTGCCCGAGCCACTTGGCCCGTCGATGGTAATCACCGGTGCTTTGATATTCACAATTGAGCCTCTTGGGCAACACGGATGCCGACGTGGGCACACAGTGTAAGAAAATTCGGAAAAGACGTAGCCACGTTGGCACAGTCATGGATACGAATCGGCGCAGCCGCTCGCAGGGAAGCCACGCTGAAGGCCATGGCAATCCGGTGATCGCCATGGGCGTGGACTTCACCACCGCCGATCACGCCACCATCGATAATAATCCCATCAGGTGTCGGTTCACACTTCACGCCCAGCGCAAGCAGACCGTCGGCCATGACCTGGATCCGGTCGGACTCCTTGACCCGCAGCTCCTCTGCCCCACGCAATACCGTCCGGCCTTCGGCGCACGCCGCAGCCACGAACAACACCGGGAACTCATCGATAGCCAGCGGGACCAGGGCTTCAGGAATCTCGATCCCCTTCAACGGCGCCGCACGAACACGCAAATCAGCGACCGGCTCACCACCCACTTCCCGTTGGTTTTCCAGGGTGATGTCCGCGCCCATCAGTCGCAGGATATCGATCACGCCGGTACGGGTCGGATTGATACCCACATGCTCAAGCAACAGCTCGGAGCCTTCGGCGATTGAAGCCGCCACCAGAAAGAACGCCGAGGAGGAAATATCCCCCGGGACCTCAATATACGTCGCGGTCAGTGAGTGACCTGACTCAACCGACGCCGTAGCGCCCGCCACGTCCACCGGATACCCAAAACCACGCAACATCCGCTCGGTATGGTCGCGGGTCGGTGCCGGTTCGGTAATCGAGGTTTTACCCTCGGCATACAACCCGGCCAACAACAGGCAGGACTTGACCTGAGCGCTGGCCATCGGCAATGCGTAGGTCAGCCCCTTGAGTGCCTGGCCACCGCGAATGGTCAGCGGCGGACGCCCTTCCGGCCCGGTCTCGATCACCGCACCCATTGCGCGCAATGGCTTGGCCACGCGATTCATCGGGCGCTTGGACAGCGAGGCGTCACCCGTCAACACACTGTCGAAGCGCTGGGCCGCCAGCAAACCGGACAACAACCGCATGGAGGTGCCGGAATTACCCAGATAGATCGGACCTGGCGCCGGCTTCAAGCCATGCAGGCCAACCCCGTGGATGGTGACGCGCCCATGGTGCGGGCCTTCAATCACCACGCCCATGTCGCGGAACGCCTGCAAGGTCGCCAGGGCGTCCTCACCCTCCAGAAAACCTTCGACTTCAGTGACACCGTCCGCCAGAGAACCGAGCATGATCGAGCGATGGGAGATCGACTTATCCCCAGGCACGCGGATCTGCCCGCTCAAGCGGCCACCGGGACTGGCGAGAAACACCAGGTCATCCGCATTTACTGCAGCATCCATATAAGCCCGACGCGCCAGAATCTTGCTGAAATGCTCCCGCGCCACCCGCGCACGGGTGAACACGCCCAACAACTGGTGCCCGTCGCCAGCATCGACCGCGTCGCGCAAGGCGTCGAGGTCGCTGCGAAACGTGTCCAGGGTGCGCAACACCGCATCGCGGTTGGCAAGGAAGATGTCGTGCCACATCACCGGATCACTACCGGCGATCCGGGTAAAGTCGCGGAAACCACCGGCGGCGTAGCGGAAAATCTCGAGGTTCTCGTTGCGCTTGGCCAGCGAATCCACCAGGCCAAATGCGAGCAAATGCGGCAGATGGCTGGTCGCTGCCAGCACTTCATCGTGGCGCTCGACCTGCATATGCTCGACATCCGCCCCCAGCTCGCGCCAGAGCCGATCCACCACGGCCAGTGCCGCAGGATCGGTTTCATCCAGTGGTGTCAGAATCACTTTATGGCGACGGAACAGCTGCGCATTGGACGCCTCCACCCCGCTCTGCTCGGACCCGGCAATCGGATGCCCGGGCACAAACCGCGCAGGCATGCCACCAAAGGCCAGCCGCGCCGCACGCACCACATTGCCCTTGGCACTGCCGACATCGGTCAGGATTGCCTGGCCCAGATCCATGCCGGCCAACAGCGCCAGCAACTTCTCCATGGCCAGGATCGGCACCGCCAGCTGAATGACATCCGCGCCCTGGCAGGCTACAGCGAGATCAGCCTCGCAACGGTCCACCACACCCAACTCCACCGCCAACTTGCGCGATTGCGGGTCCAGGTCCACACCGACCACTTCGCCACACAGGCCGCTTTCCCGCAGGCCCTTCGCAAAGGAGCCGCCGATCAATCCCAGACCGACCACCACCAGGCGACCGATCATAGGTACAGCAGGTTGCAATGCAGTGACATCAACCACGAGCCAGAACCTTGGCCAGCGCTTCGAGGAAGCGGCTGTTTTCAGCAGGCAGACCGATGGTGATGCGCAGGTGGTTCGGCATGCCGTAGTTGGCCACCGGACGCACGATCACACCCTCGCGCAGCAAGCCCTGGAACACAGGAGCCGCCACTTGGCCGAGGTCGACGCAGATGAAGTTGCCCTTGGACGGAATCCAGCCCAGGCCCAGCTCACGGAAGCCTTCCTGCAATTGCAGCATGCCGCTTTCGTTGAGGCGACGGCCTTCTTCCAAGTACTCGGTGTCCTGCACCGCAGCGCAAGCCGCCGCCAGCGCGAGGCTGTTGACGTTGAATGGCTGGCGCACACGGTTCAACACATCGGCCACCACCGCAGTGGACAAGCCGTAACCGACCCGCAGCGACGCCAGGCCATAAGCCTTGGAGAAGGTGCGCGAGACCAGCAGGTTCGGATAAGCCGCGAGGAAGTCCAGGCCGTCCGGCAAGTCGCTGCCTTCGGCGTACTCGATGTACGCCTCGTCCAGCACCACCAGTACATGCTCCGGCACGTCCTGCAGGAAGTTATCCAGCACCTCGGCGCTGAACCAGGTGCCGGTCGGGTTGTTCGGGTTGGCGATAAACACAACACGAGTATTGTCATCGATGGCCGCCAGCATGGCTGGCAGGTCATGACCCCAGTCTTTCGCAGGAATCACACGCGCCTCGGCGCCAACGGCCTGAGTGACGATCGGATAGACCGCAAACGCGTGCTCGCTGAATACCGCGTTCAAGCCCGGCGCCAGATAGGCACGGCCGACCAGCTCCAGAATATCGTTGGAGCCGTTACCCAGGGTCACCTGGTTGATATCAACGCGGCAGTTTTTCGCCAGCAGGGACTTGAGTTCAAAGCCGTTACCATCGGGATAACGGGTCAGTTCGGCCAGCGCCTCACGAATCGCAGCCAGTACCTTGGGGCTTGGGCCCATCGGGTTTTCGTTACTGGCCAGCTTTACGATCTTCGACGGATCCAGATTCAACTCGCGCGCCAACTCGTCCACAGGCTTGCCCGGAACGTAAGGCGACAGTTGTTGCACGCCCGGCTGCGCCAGGGCGAGGAAGTTGCCACTCATGTTAAAGCCTCACAAAACCGCTTTCGGGTAAGAGCCCAGCACCTTGAGTGCCACGGCTTCCTGACTGATTTTCTCGAGCACACCCTTGACCAGTGGGTCGCGGTGATGGCCGACGAAGTCGATAAAGAACACATAAGTCCATTTACCGCTGCGCGAAGGACGAGTCTCGATTCGCGTCAGGTCAATCCCGTTGTCGTGGAACGGCACCAGCAGCTCATGCAGCGCGCCGGGCTTGTTGCTCATGGAGACGATGATCGATGTCTTGTCGTCGCCGGTCGGCGGCACTTCCTGGCTGCCGATCATCAGGAAGCGCGTGGAGTTATCCGGGCGATCCTCGATTTTCTCGGCCAGGCGTGTCAGGCCATACAAGCCGGCAGCCATGTCGCCGGCAATCGCCGCCGAGTTCCACTCACCCTTGACCCGCTTCGCCGCTTCGGCGTTGCTGGACACCGCCACGCGCTCCACATTCGGGTAGTGCGCGTCCAGCCACTTGCGGCACTGGGCCAGGGACTGGGCGTGGGAGTAGATGCGGCTGATGCTGTCGGTCTTGGTGTTTTCGCCCACCAGCAAGTGGTGGTGAATACGCAACTCGACTTCGCCGCAGATCACCATGTCGTGCTCAAGGAAGCTGTCGAGGGTGTGGTTGACGGCACCTTCGGTGGAGTTTTCCACCGGCACCACGCCAAAATTCACCGCCCCGGCGGCCACTTCACGGAACACTTCGTCGATCGCAGCCATTGGCTTACTGATCACCGCGTGACCGAAGTGCTTCATGGCCGCGGCTTGAGTGAAGGTGCCTTCCGGGCCCAGGTAAGCCACTTTCAGCGGCTGCTCCAGTGCCAGGCACGAAGACATGATTTCACGGAACAACCGCGCCATCTCTTCGTTGCCCAACGGGCCCTTGTTGCGTTCCATCACGCGCTTGAGCACCTGGGCTTCACGCTCCGGACGGTAGAATACCGGCACTTCGCCTTCAGCCAGGGAAGCCATCTTCACCCGTGCAACTTCCTGGGCGCACCGCGCGCGCTCACTGATCAGTTCCAGGACTTTCTCGTCCAGGCTGTCAATGCGTACGCGCAGGGCCTTGAGTTCTTGCTCAGACATTAGCCGTGTTCCTTTTCGAACTCTGCCATGTAAGCCACCAGCGCCTTGACGGCGTGGATATCGACAGCGTTATAGATGGAGGCGCGCATGCCACCTACCGAACGGTGGCCCTTGAGGTTCAACAGGCCGCGCTCGTCGGCGCCGGCGAGGAAAGGCTTGTCCAGGCGATCATCCGCCAGGCGGAACGGCACGTTCATCCACGAACGGTCGGTCAGGTTGATCGGGTTGCTGTACAGGCCGCTGGCGTCAATGAAGTCGTACAGGGTACGTTTCTTCTCTTCGTTGAGCTTGCCCATGGCAGCCACGCCGCCCTGCTCTTTCAGCCATTCGAACACCAGGCCCGACAGGTACCAGGCGAAGGCCGGCGGGGTGTTGTACATCGAGCCGTTATCGGCCGCGACCTTGTAGTTGAGCATGGTCGGGCACAGCGAACGCGCACGACCCAACAGGTCTTCACGGACGATGTTGACCAGGATGCCGCTCGGGCCGATGTTCTTCTGTGCACCGGCGTAGATCATGCCGTACTTGGACACATCGATCGGGCGCGAGAGGATGTCCGAGGACATGTCGCAGACCAGCGGGACATCACCCACTTCCGGCACCCAATCGAACTCCAGGCCGCCGATGGTTTCGTTCGCCACGTAGTGAACGTAGGCCGCGTCTTTCGACAGTTTCCACTCGTTCTGACCGGGGATGGCGAAGTAGTCGTAGGGCTTGGCCGTGCCTGCCACATTGACGTGACCGTAACGGGAGGCCTCTTCAATGGCCTTCTGCCCCCAGATACCGGTGTCGATATAGTCCGCAGTGCCGTCTTCCGGCAGCAGGTTCAGCGGGATCTGGGCGAACTGCTGGCTCGCACCACCCTGCAGGAACAGCACTTTGTAATCGGACGGGATGTCCAGCAAGTCGCGCATATCCTGCTCGGCCTTGGTGGCAATGGACACGAACTCATCGCTGCGATGGCTCATTTCCATCACGGAGAGGCCTTTTCCATGCCAGTCGAGGAGTTCACCCTGCGCGCGCTGCAGGACTGCTTCAGGAAGCGCCGCGGGACCGGCACAGAAGTTATAGGCTCTCTTGCTCACATCCAATCTCTCTGATCTGGTGGGACTGCAATCAACATCCCGCAACGCGGAACCCTGTAGGAGCTGGCTTGCCAGCGATGCAAACGACTCGGTGCTTCACTTGAATCGAGTTGATGCCATCGCCGGCAAGCCGGCTCCTACAAGAGCGGCGCGGCGTCGTATTTCAAACGGGACAAACAACAAGGGGGCGAATCTTCATCCGCCCCCTGTGTGTCCGCTTATTCCTGCGGTTCTTCTTCGTCTGCGGCAGCGTCGAGTGTTGGCTCGTCGACGCCGTCATCGGCATCGCCGATCACTTGCCCCTCGAGTGCAATCCCCTCTTCACCTTCCAGCTCCTCGCCTTCGACTTCCGATGGCTCCTGGACACGCTCCAGGCCTACCAACGTTTCGTCGCTGGCCAGCTTGATCAAGGTCACGCCCTGGGTGTTACGCCCCAGGCTCGACACTTCATCAACCCGGGTACGTACCAGGGTGCCCTGGTCGGAAATCAGCATGATTTCCTCACCATCCAGCACCTGGACCGCGCCGACCAGACGGCCGTTGCGATCGTTGCTGACCATGGCGATAACGCCCTGGCCGCCGCGCTTGTACTCGGGGAACTCGCTGATGGCCGTACGCTTGCCGTAGCCGCGGGCCGATGCCGTGAGGATCTCGCTGCCTTCTTCCGGGATCAGCATCGAAATCAGCTTCTGCCCTTCCGGCAGGCGCATGCCGCGCACACCGCGGGCGGTACGGCCCATGGCACGAACGTCGGATTCCTTGAAACGCGTGACCTTGCCGCCGTCGGAGAACAGCATGACTTCACGCTCGCCGTCGGTGATGGCCGCGCTGATCAATACGTCGCCTTCGTCCAGTTCGAGGGCGATCAGGCCCACGCTGCGTTGACGGCTGAAGGATTCCAGCGGGGTCTTCTTCACGGTGCCTTTCGCAGTGGCCATGAAGATGAAGTGACCTTCGGTGTACTCGTCTACCGGCAGCATGGTGGTGATGTATTCATCACTGTCCAGCGGCAGCAGGTTGACCAGCGGACGACCACGGGCAGCGCGGGACGCTTCCGGGATTTCGTAGGTTTTCAGCCAGTACACCTTGCCCTTGCTGGAGAACAGCAGCAGCGTGGTGTGGCTGTTGGCAACCAGCAGGTGAGCGATGTAGTCCTCATCCTTGACGCCGGTAGCCGATTTGCCTTTACCGCCACGACGCTGGGCCTGGTACGCCGCCAGAGGCTGGGTCTTGGCATAGCCACCGTGGGAAATGGTCACGACGCGATCTTCTTCCGGGATCATGTCACCCAGGGTCAGGTCGAGACGGGCGTCGAGAATCTCGGTGCGGCGCACATCGCCGTATTCGGCGCGGATCACTTCCAGTTCTTCGCGGATCACTTCCATCAGGCGCACCGCGCTGTTGAGGATGCGGATCAGCTCGCCGATCTGGTTGAGGATCTCCTGGTACTCGGCCAGCAGTTTCTCGTGTTCCAGGCCGGTCAGACGGTGCAGACGCAGTTCCAGAATGGCCTGGGCCTGTTCCGGGGACAGGAAATACTTGCCGTCGCGCAGGCCGTATTGTGGGTCCAGGGTCTCCGGACGGCACGAATCGGCACCGGCACGTTCCACCATCGCCACTACAGCGCTGGATTCCCACGGCATCTTTATCAGCGCTTCCTTGGCTTCCGACGGCGTCGGCGAAGCCTTGATCAGGGCGATGACCGGGTCGATGTTCGACAGCGCAACAGCCTGGCCTTCCAGGATGTGGCCGCGTTCACGGGCCTTGCGCAGTTCGAATACGGTACGGCGGGTTACCACTTCGCGGCGGTGACGCACGAAGGCTTCCAGCAGATCCTTGAGGTTCAGGATGCGCGGGCGGCCGTCGATCAGCGCTACCACGTTGATACCGAATACGCTTTGCAGCTGGGTCTGGGCGTAGAGGTTGTTGAGGATAACCTCAGGCACTTCGCCACGACGCAGCTCGATCACCACGCGCATACCGTCCTTGTCAGACTCGTCGCGCAGCTCGGTGATGCCTTCCAGCTTCTTCTCTTTAACCAGCTCGGCGATCTTCTCGATCAGACGCGCCTTGTTCAACTGGTAAGGGAGTTCGGTGATGACGATCTGCTGACGGCCACCGACCTTGTCGATGTCTTCGATGATCGAGCGGGCACGCATGTAAATGCGGCCGCGACCGGTACGGTAGGCTTCGATGATGCCGGCGCGACCGTTGATGATCGCGGCGGTCGGGAAGTCCGGACCCGGGATGTACTGCATCAGCTCATCGACGGTCAGCTCGGGGTTGTCGATGAGGGCCAGGCAACCGTCGATGACTTCACCGAGGTTGTGTGGCGGGATGTTGGTGGCCATGCCCACGGCGATACCGCTGGAGCCGTTGACCAACAGGTTGGGAATACGGGTCGGCATGACCGCCGGGATCATTTCGGTGCCGTCGTAGTTCGGCACCCAGTCCACGGTTTCCTTGTGCAGGTCAGCCAGCAGCTCGTGCGCCAGCTTGGTCATGCGCACTTCGGTGTATCGCATGGCCGCAGCGTTGTCGCCGTCGACCGAACCGAAGTTGCCCTGGCCGTCTACCAGCAGGTAGCGCAGGGAAAACGGCTGGGCCATCCGAACGATGGTGTCGTACACCGCAGTGTCGCCGTGAGGGTGATACTTACCGATCACGTCACCGACAACACGGGCAGATTTCTTGTACGGCTTGTTCCAGTCGTTACCCAGCTCGCTCATCGCGAACAGCACACGCCTGTGCACGGGCTTCAAGCCATCGCGCGCATCAGGCAGTGCCCGACCGACAATTACGCTCATCGCGTAGTCGAGGTAGGACTGTTTCAGCTCGTCTTCGATATTGACCGGGAGGATTTCTTTGGCCAGTTCGCCCATGAGAAGCCTGATTCCTTTTTCGGGTGAAACCTCGTCACATCCTATGGGACGAACGAAGCTCGCCGCTGCCGGCATGATGCCTGGCAACGACTTACGACAAATCAACGAGTTATGACACGGATCTGCGCATTAAAGGTTACCCCTTGGGGTGACCCTGGAAACCGCCGGATGTTATCACAATCGCCGCCACGCACCTATCCCCCTGATGCGCATGGAGCATAGTAAGTTGACGGATGACAGGCTTGACGGCGACGAGAGGGCCTTAGAGCTGGATCCAAGGGGATTTTTGCGGGCAAATTGCCTCAATGCAGGCGTTTACGACACATCAGTTGCGCCAACTTCGCCGTGTCGGGGCGTTCGACGATGCCTTTTTCAGTGACGATCACATCAATCAGGTCCGCCGGCGTCACGTCGAACACCGGGTTGAAGGCGTCTACATCAGCGGCTACGCGGGTGCCGCCGACTTCCAGCAGTTGACGGGCGTCGCGCTCTTCAAGCGGCACGTCATCACCGCTGGTCGCCATCAGGTCGATGGTGGAGCTGGGCGCTACCACCATGAAACGCACGCCGTGATGCATGGCGCACACCGCCAGCTGATAGGTGCCGATCTTGCTGACCACGTCACCGTTGGCCGCAATGCAGTCGGCACCGACGATCACCCAGGTCACGCCCTTGGTCTTGAGAATATGCGCGCCAGCCGAATCGGCATTCACGGTGACCGGAATGCCTTCATTGGCCAATTCCCAGGCCGTCAGCCGCGAGCCTTGCAGCCAGGGCCGGGTTTCGTTGGCGTAGACCCGTTCCACCATGCCTTCCAGGAACGCACCGCGAATCACCCCGAGCGCGGTACCGACGCCGCCGGTAGCCAGCGCACCCGCATTGCCATGGGTCAGGAGCGCCTGGACATTGCCCTGGTGCTTGCGGATCAGCTCTACACCCAGCTGCGCCATGGTCAGGTTGGCTTCACGATCACTTTGGTGAATCGCCACCGCCTCGGCCTCCAGCACCTTCAACGGATCGGCGTGTTTCTTGAGGCGATCGAGGCAATCGCGCATGCGCTTCATGGCCCAGAAAAGATTCGACGCGGTCGGGCGGGTATCCGCCAGCAGCGCGTAGTCCTCTTCCCAGGCGGCCTGCCAGTCATCGCCCTCGGCGATGTGGGCACGAGCGGCCAGCACCAGGCCATACGCCGCACTGATGCCAATGGCCGGCGCACCGCGCACCACCATTGTGCGAATGGCCTCGGCCACCTCGGCAGCACTGGTGCAGGCGACCCAGGTTTCTGCAGACGGCAAAATACGCTGATCGAGCAGGTACAGTGCGCCATCACGCCAGTCGATGGCCTTCACTTTCTCCGCAGCCAACAGTCGATCGCGCATCCCTCACCCCGCACTCATGAACAAAAGCCGCCGATTATAGCGATCCGCCAGCCAGGACGCTCGGGTATACTTCGCCGTTCTTTATAGATGCCTGGGAAACTGCCCTCGATGACACCGACTGCCGCCCCGCTCGACTTATTGCTGCTGCCCACCTGGCTGGTACCTGTCGAGCCTGCCGGCGTAGTGCTCAAGGAGCACGCCCTGGGCATTCGTGACGGGTGCATTGCGTTTATCGGCCCACGCGCCGCGGCCTTGAAGCTCGCAGCGAGCGAAGTGCGTGAACTGCCGGGCATGCTGCTCAGCCCCGGCCTGATCAACGCCCACGGCCACGCGGCCATGACGCTGTTTCGCGGCCTGGCCGACGACCTGCCGCTGATGACCTGGCTGGAAAACCACATCTGGCCCGCCGAGGCCAAGTGGGTCGACGAAGCCTTCGTCCGCGACGGCACTGACCTGGCCATCGCCGAGCAGATCAAGGGCGGCATCACGTGTTTCTCGGACATGTACTTCTTCCCGAAAGTCGCCAGCGAACGGGTGCACAACAGCGGCATGCGTGCGCAAATCGCCATCCCGATCCTGGATTTCCCGATTCCCGGCGCTGCTGACGCCGACGAGGCGATTCGCCAGGGCGTCGAGCTGTTCGGCGACCTCAAGCATCACCCACGGATCAAAATCACCTTCGGCCCGCACGCGCCGTACACCGTCTGCGATGAAAACCTGGAAAAAATCCGGGTGATCGCCGAGGAACTGGACGCCTCGATCCACATGCACGTGCATGAAACCGCCTTCGAAGTGCAGCAGTCCGTTGAACAGCGTGGTGAACGCCCGCTGGCACGGCTTGGCCGCCTGGGTTTGCTGGGGCCGCGCTTCCAGGCCGTTCACATGACCCAAATCAGCGATGAC
This sequence comes from Pseudomonas sp. I8001, assembly GCF_013385345.1. NCBI lineage: Bacteria > Pseudomonadati > Pseudomonadota > Gammaproteobacteria > Pseudomonadales > Pseudomonadaceae > Pseudomonas > Pseudomonas sp. I8001. Next base: position 169,855 of record NZ_JACAQC010000033.1, on the reverse strand, counting down.
GACCTGACTTTGCTGGTAGAAAGCAACACCAGCGTGATCCATTGCCCGGAATCCAACCTGAAACTGGCCAGCGGCTTCTGCCCGGTGGAACGCCTGTGGCAAGCCGGCGTCAATGTGGCAGTAGGCACCGACGGCGCGGCCAGCAACAATGACCTCGACCTGCTGGGCGAAACCCGCACCGCCGCGCTGCTGGCCAAGGCCGTTGCCGGCTCGGCCACCGCCCTGGATGCCCACCGCGCCCTGCGCATGGCCACCCTCAACGGCGCCCGGGCCATGGGCCTGGAAAGTCAAATCGGCTCGCTGGAAGTCGGCAAGGCCGCTGACATCGTGGCCTTCGACCTGTCGGGCCTGGCGCAACAACCGATCTACGATCCGGTCTCACAGCTTATATATGCCACCGGACGCGATTGTGTGAAACACCTTTGGGTCGGCGGCAAGCAATTGCTCGACGACCGGCAACTGACCCGCCTGGATGAACAACAGTTGTGCGCCACGGCCATCGCCTGGGGCCAGCGCATCAGCGGACACAGCGAATAACACCCGCCCTGGCAACGCATGCCAGGGCCGGCAAAACGTTTTATCAGATTTAGAGGATTCCCCATGAGCAATGTCGACCACGCTGAAATCGCCAAATTCGAAGCCCTCGCCCATCGCTGGTGGGACCGCGAAAGCGAGTTCAAACCCCTGCACGACATCAACCCGCTGCGGGTCAACTGGATTGACGAGCGCGTCAACCTGGCCGGCAAGAAGGTACTGGATGTGGGTTGCGGCGGCGGGATCCTCAGTGAATCCATGGCCCAGCGCGGCGCCACCGTGATGGGTATCGACATGGGCGAAGCGCCATTGGCCGTGGCCCAGTTGCACCAACTGGAGTCCGGCGTGAACGTCGAATACCGGCAGATCACCGCCGAAGAGCTGGCCGAAGAGATGCCCGGGCAGTTCGACGTGGTCACTTGCCTGGAAATGCTCGAGCACGTGCCGGACCCGTCCTCGGTGATCCGCGCCTGCTTCCGCATGGTCAAGCCCGGTGGCCAGGTGTTCTTCTCCACCATCAACCGCAATCCGAAGGCGTACCTGTTCGCGATCATCGGTGCCGAATACATCATGAAGCTGCTACCCCGCGGCACCCATGACTTCAAGAAATTCATCCGCCCTTCCGAGCTGGGCGCCTGGAGCCGTCAGGCCGGGCTGACCGTCAAGGACATCATCGGCTTGACCTACAACCCGCTGACCAAGCACTACAAGCTGGCCAGCGACGTTGACGTCAACTACATGATCCAGACCCTGCGCGAGGAGTAAGCCTGTGAAGTTGCGAGCGGTTCTTTTCGACATGGACGGTACCCTGCTGGACACCGCGCCAGACTTTATCGCCATCTGCCAGGCCATGCGCGCTGACCGCGGCCTGGCACCGATCAACGACCAGCACATCCGCGATGAAATCTCCGGCGGCGCCCGGGCGATGGTCGCCGTGACCTTTTCCATGGACCCCGAGTCCCCGGGCTTTGAAGAGCTGCGCCAGGAATTCCTCGAGCGTTACCTCAAGGGCTGCGCGATCCACAGCAAGCTGTTCGAGGGCATGGAAGAGCTGCTGGTGGATATCGAGAAATCCAGGCTGATCTGGGGCGTGGTCACCAACAAGCCACTGCGCTTTGCCGAACCGATCATGCAGCAGCTGGGCCTGGCCGAGCGCTCCGCGCTGCTGATCTGCCCGGACCACGTGAAGAACAGCAAGCCGGACCCGGAACCGTTGATCCTGGCGTGCAAGATGCTCGACCTGGACCCGGCCAGCGTGCTGTTCGTGGGGGATGACCTGCGGGACATCGAGTCGGGCCGCGACGCCGGCACTCGCACCGCGGCGGTCACCTACGGCTATATCCACCCGGACGACAACCCGCGCAACTGGGGTGCCGATGTGGTGGTGGATCACCCGCTGGAATTGCGCAAAGTGCTGGACAGCGCGCTGTGCAGCTGCTGATCGGGACTGCCTGAGGTTGCTGCAATTTTGTGGAGAGGGAGCTTGCTCCCGTTCGACTGCGCAGCAGTCGCGAAAAGCTGGGGCTGCTTCGCAACCCAACGGGAGCAAGCTCCCTCGCCACAGAAGCCTTGGCCAGCCTTAGCCGCAATCAATCACATGGATTTTCTGTGAACTTTGTCGAGGTTGTTTATGTTTGATTACTCCGCACGTCCAGAACTGCTCAAGGGCCGGGTCATCCTGGTCACCGGCGCCGGTCGCGGGATTGGCGCAGCGGCGGCCAAAACCTATGCGGCCCACGGCGCCACCGTGCTGCTGCTGGGCAAGACCGAAGCCAACCTGGCCCAGGTCTACGACGAAATCGAAGCCGCCGGCCAACCGCAGCCGGTGGTGATCCCGTTCAACCTGGAGACCGCCCTGCCCCATCAATACGATGAGCTGGCAGCGATGATCGAAAAGGAGTTCGGCCACCTCGACGGTTTGCTGCACAACGCCTCGATCATCGGCCCGCGCACACCGATCGAGCAGTTGTCCGGCGAGAACTTCATGCGGGTGATGCATGTGAACGTCAACGCGATGTTCATGCTGACCAGCACGCTGTTGCCGCTGCTCAAGCTGTCCCAGGATGCGTCGGTGGTGTTCACTTCCAGCAGCGTGGGCCGCAAGGGCCGGGCTTATTGGGGGGCGTACGGGGTGTCGAAGTTTGCCACCGAAGGCCTGATGCAAACCCTGGCGGACGAGCTGGATAATGTCGCACCGGTGCGCGCCAACAGCATCAACCCGGGCGCCACCCGCACCAGCATGCGGGCCCAGGCGTATCCAGGGGAGAACCCGACCGATAACCCGACACCGGAGGAAATCATGCCGGTGTACCTGTACCTGATGGGGCCGGACAGTACCGGCATCAATGGGCAGGCGTTTGACGCGCAATAAGTATCTGGAACACAGTACAACCTAATGTGGGAGCGGGCTTGCTCGCGAAGGCGGAGTGTCAGTCAACAGAGATATCGACTGATCCACCGCCTTCGCGAGCAAGCCCGCTCCCACATTGGTATTGCGGTGATCTCTAGAACTTAGTTCTTCACCACTTCCTCAAGCGTGAAGCGCCCCAACGGGTTTTGCAGGAAGTTGCTCACGTTCTTGCGTGAGATGTTGATGTACGGGCTGTAGTACAGGTCGATCCAGTTCACATCCTGTTTCGCCATTTTCTGCAGGTCCACATACATCTGCTCACGCTTGACCGGATCCGCCTCGATCCGCGCGGCCGCCACCAGGTCCTTCACTTTGTCGTTCTTGTAGCGGGTCATGTAGTTCTGGTTGGTGTCGTGGCCCAGCACGAAGGTGGTCTTCTGGTCCGGGTCGAGGATGTCGTTGGTCCAGTACATCACCGAAATATCGTAATCACCGTCCACCAGCATCTGCCAGCTTTGGGTCGGGTCAACCTTTTGCAGGTTGGCCGTCACACCGACCTTGGCCAGTTGATCCTTGATCATCACCGCAATCTGCTCGTCGGCTTCGTTGCCGGCGTTGACCACGTAGTTGAGCTTCAAGTCCTGGGCGCCGGCAGCCGCCAGCAGCTTCTTGGCTTCGGTCGGGTCATACGGGCGTTGCAGGTTGTTGGCGTAGTGGTACAGCGAGCCTTTTGGGATGTAGGAATAGGCCACGGTGCCCTGGCCGAAGGTGGCGGTTTTCACCAGCGATTGTTTATCGATGGCCATGTCCAGCGCCTGGCGCACTTCCGGCTTGGCCAGCAGGCCGTGGGCGTGGTTGATCAACAAGTGATCTTCACGGGTAGACGGGTCGGAGTGCACCACCACGTTCTTGTCTTTTTTCAGCTCTTCAACCCGGGAAAACGGGACGAAGATCGCCGTGTCCAGCTCGTTGTTCTGCACCATGCGCATGCGCGTGTTGTCGTCGGTGACGGAGACCCATTCCACACCATCCAGGCTGACGTTGCTGGCCTGCCAGAAGTTCGGGTTCTTCTTCAGGATCACCCGATCGCCCTTGCGCCACTCGTCCACGGTAAACGCGCCGGAGGTCACCGGGTTTTCCGAGTAGGCGTCTTCGCCCATCTTGGTCATGGCTTTTTCCGACAGGATCGACACCGTCGGCGAAGCCAGTTGCGAGAGGAAGGCCACCGCCGGGGTTTTCAAGGTCACGACCAGCGTCTGCGGATCAGCTGCCTTGGCGGTGTTGATCAGGCTGAACGGGTCGCTCCACAGCGAGGCCTTGTTGTCGCGGATGCGCAACAGGCTGAAGGCAGCGTCGTCGGCGGTGATCGGCGAGCCATCCGAGAACTTCGCGGCACGCAGCTTGAAGGTGTACGTCAGGCCGTCCTTGGAAATGTCCCAGCTTTCTGCCAGCCCCGGTTCCATCTTGGTGCCCAGGTTGTCCACGCGTACCAGGGTGTCGTAGACGTTGGCGAACACCCAGGTATCGCGGTTCTGCGCGCTTTTGATCGGGTCAAACGTGGTGCTGTCTTCGCGGCAGCCGATGGTCAGCACACCTGCGGCGTGGGCAATACCGGCGGTCAGCGACCAGGCGGTGAGTGTGGCGGCGGCGAGCAACTTCAAGTGACGGGATTGCATGTCATAACTCCTTGTCTATAACGGCGGTTGTTCATGATCGGCAGGAAGGGTTCAAAGCAAAGGTTCTTCAAGCACGCAACTGTACCGATGCGTTTGCACAACGTGAGTCGGCGGCAATACCTCGGCACACACGGCTCGTGCATGTCGGCAACGCGGGTGAAAGGCGCAACCATTAGGCAGCTTCAGCGGGCTCGGCGGCTCGCCCGGCAACGGTTCGCTGGGCAGCGGGCGGCACGGATCAATCTCCGGGATCGCCTGGATCAACGCCGCCGTGTAGGGGTGACGGGGCGTGGTGAACACTGCCTCCACCGGGCCTTCCTCGACGATTTTCCCCAGGTACATCACCGCCACCCGATCACACAGGCGGCGGACGATGGCCAGGTCGTGGGCGATAAACAGGATCGCCAGGTTCATGCGCTGTTGCAGTTCCAGCAGCAGGTTGATGATCTGGCCCTGGATCGACACATCCAGGGCGGCCACGCATTCGTCGGCGATGATCAGCCGTGGCTCCACTGCCAGTGCCCGGGCGATGCCGACGCGCTGGCACTGGCCGCCGCTGAGAGAGCCGGGCTTGCGGCTGGCGAGTTCGGGGCGCAGGCCTACGAGGTCGAGTAATTCGTCGACCCGGCGTGGAATGTTTTCCGACGCCACCTTGCGCTGCACCCGCAGGACTTCGGCGATGGTTTCGCCGACGGTAAGACGCGGGTTCAGGGCCGCGTAGGGATCCTGGAAGATCATCGCCGTCTCGTGCCGCAAACGGGCGATATCGACCGGCCCGGCGTGGGCCATGTCGATGCCGTCAAACACCACCTGCCCGGCGCTGATGGGGTTGAGGTGCAGGATCGCCCTCCCCAATGTGCTTTTGCCGCTGCCGGACTCGCCCACCAAACCCAGTGTTTCACCGGCGGCCAGGGTCAACGACACCCCGTTGACCGCCCTCACCCACTGTTTATTCAGGCCGAACAGGCCGCTGCCGGCGGCGGCAAAACGCACCTCAAGGTCATTCACCTGCAACAACGTCATGGGCGAACTCCCAGGGGATAGTGACAGGCCACCCGCGCGCCTTCCGGCAGCAGCTCGGTGCACAAGCTGCCGACTTGCGGGCAGCGCGGGTTGAACCGGCAGCCCTTGGGCAATGCGTCGAGCAATGGCGGTTGGCCGGCGATGGTGCGCAACAGGGCGTGGCCGCTGCTGGTGGCGGGCTGGCACTCGATCAGGCCGGCGGTGTAAGGGTGTTGCGGGTGTGCCAGCAGCTCGTATTTGCTGCCGTGTTCGCACAGGCGCCCGGCGTACATCACGGCGATGGAGTCGCAGGTTTGCGCCACCACGCCCAGGTCGTGAGTGATCATGATGATCGACAGGCCACGCTGGTCCCGCAGGTCCAGCAACAGCCGCAGAATCTGGGCTTGCACGGTCACGTCGAGGGCGGTGGTCGGTTCGTCGGCAATCAGCACCTTGGGATTGCAGCCAAGGGCCACCGCGATCATTGCCCGCTGGCGCATGCCGCCGGAAAACTCGTGGGGGTAATTGTCGATCCGCGCCTGGGGATCGGGAATGCCGACCTGGCGCAGCACTTCGATAGCCTGCAAGCGCGCCTCCTTTTTCGACGCGCCCTGGTGCAGTCGGATGCCTTCGGCGATCTGCTCGCCGATGCGCATCAACGGGTCGAGGTGGCTACTGGGGTTCTGGAAAATCATCCCAAGTTGCCCACCGCGTACCGCGCGCATGCCGGCGTCATCCAGCTGCAGAAGGTCCTGGCCCGCCAGGCGCACCGAACCGCCCTGCACCCGCAGGCTCGGGGACTGCAGCAAGCGCATCAGCCCGCGACAGGCCATGGTCTTGCCCGAACCGCTTTCGCCCACCAGGCCGAGGATTTCACCTTCGGCCAGGTCGAACGACACCCGGTCCACCAACGTTACGTCGCGCCCGGTGTTATTGGCGATGACGCTCAGGTCCTGCACCTGCAACAGGCTCATGAGCGATCCCCCAGCACTTGCGCCACACCATCGGCCAGCAGGCTGAAGCCCATGGCCAGGGTCACGATGGCCAGGCCCGGGAAAGTGCAAATCCACCAGGCGGTGGTGATGAACGCCTGGCCTTCGGCAACCATGGTGCCCCACTCGGCGGTCGGCGGTTGTACGCCCAGGCCGAGGTAGCTGACCGCTGCGCCGTTGAGCAGCACCAGCACTGCGTCAGACATCGAGAACACAATCGAACCGAACATCGCGTTGGGCAACAAATGCCGGAACAGAATGCGCCCATGGCCAAAGCCCAGGCTTTTGGCGGCCAGGGCGAAGTCGCTTTCCTTGAGCACCAGGATCTGCGAGCGGATCAGCCGCGCGTAGGACACCCAGCCCACCAGCGCCATGGCGATGTAAAAGCTTTTCAAACCCGGGCCGAGAATGGCCATGATCGCCAGCATCAGCACTAGGAACGGGAACGCGAGGATCACATCGATCACCCGCATGCAGAAGCTGTCGAAACGCCCGCCGATGTAGCCAGACACCGCACCGACGAAGGTGCCGATCAGGAACGGAAAGATCACCCCGACCACCGCCAGTTGCAGGTCGATGCGTGCGCCCCAGATCACCCTCGAAAGGATGTCTCGCCCGTAGTTGTCCGTGCCAAATGGATGGGCCTGGCTGGGACCCAGCAAACTGATGTCGGTGTTTTGCGCAATCGGGTCAAAGGGTGCGATCCAGGGGGCGAACACGGCCAGCGCCAGCCATGTCAGCAGAATCAACAGGCCCCAGGCCGCCGTCAGCCGGCCATTGCGAAAACCAAAGCGCAGGCGCAGGCGCCATGGGGCGATCAATGGGCGGCTGCTCATTGCATCTTCACTCGCGGGTCCAGCGTGACCGTCACCACATCGGCAACAAAGTTGACCAGCACGGTGGCACAAGCCAGCACCATCGCCACGCCCTGCACCACCATGTAGTCGCGGGTGAAGATGCCGCGCACCAGCAATTGGCCGATGCCGGGAATCGCAAACAGGCTTTCGATCACCACCGTGCCACTGATCAGCCAGCCAATGTTCACCGCCAGCAGGTTCACCGCCGGCACCAGGGAATTGGGCAGCACATGACGACGAAACACCGCCGCCTCCGACAACCCGCGCGCCCGGGCGGCGGTAACGTGGTCAGCCTGCAACTCCATCAACATGCTCGCCCGCAGGTTGCGCACCAGCACCGCCGACAGCGCCAGGGCGATCGTCAGGCACGGCAGAACCATGTGGTGCGCCTTGTCCAGCCAGGTGCGCCCATACCCGGAGACCGGGAACAGGCCCCATTGCACGCTGAGCAACAGGATCAGCATCAACCCCAGCCAGAACGCCGGCATGCCCAGGCCCACTGTAGTGAACAGCCGGATCAGGTTATCCGCCCAGCCACCTTTATTACGCGCGGCCACGGTGGCCAGCGGCACGGCGATCAACAACGCCAGCAGCACACTGCCGAGCACCAGGAACAGGGTCGGCTCGATGCGGGTGACGATCAGTTTCAGCGCGTCGACCTTGTACAGCAGTGACTGGCCGAGGTCGCCCTTGAGCAGGTTTTTCAGGAAGTAGAAATATTGCAGCCACAGCGGCTGGTCGAGGCCGTACTGGGCGCGGATCTTCAGCAACGCGTCCGGGGTGCTGCGCGAACCCAGCAGGGCCCGCGCCGGGTCGCCGGGAATCGAGCGCACCAGCACAAAGGTGATCAGGCTGATGCCAAACAGCACCGGCAGCAATTGCAGCGGCCGGGACAGCACAAAACGGTAACGCGCCAGGTTCATCCGTCAGCCTCGATGACGAGCGAGGAAGTCCAGCAGCACCGGGAAGTATGCCTGGGGCTCTTCGTAAAACGGCATATGGCTGCTGTTGGGGAACACGTGCAGCTCGGCGTGCCGGGCCGCGCTTTTCATGCGCATGGCGCAGGCCGGGGTCAGTTCGTCGTGCTGGCCGGTGGTGATCAGTATCGGCATCTTGAAATCGGCCATCTCGGGGATGCGGTTCCAGTCCTTGAGGTTGCCGATGTAGAGAAATTCGTTGGGACCCTGCATGGTTTCGTAGGGGCCCATGTTCCAGTCGCCGAGGGAACGCTGGACCGGCGCCGGCCATTCGTCCAGGCGGCAGACGTGGCGGTAGTTGAGCAAGGTGATGGCGGCCTGGTACTGCGGGTGATCGAGGGTTCCCATGGCTTCATGGCGTTGCATCATCGCCACGGTTTCGCTGCCCAGGGCGCCGCGCAGGCGTTCCAGCTCGAGGGACAGGTGCGGAATGTCGCCGACGGTGTTTTCCAGGATCAGGCTTTTCAGCGCATCGGGGTAGTGAATGGCGTACTCGATGCCCAACCATCCGCCCCAGGAATGCCCCAGCAAGTGCACGCGGCCAAGGCCAAGGGCCTGGCGCACGGTTTCGACTTCTTCGACATAACGGCTGATTTCCCACAGCGAAACATCGGTCGGTCTGGCTGAAGCGCCCGTGCCAAGCTGGTCGAATGCAACCACTCGCAGGCCGTTGTCCTTGAGCCAGCCATGGGCGTCGCGCAAGTAGTCGCAAGGCAGCCCGGGGCCGCCATTGAGGCACAGCAACACCTCATCGCCTTCGCCAAAGCTATAGGCCACGAGGTTGTGGCCATCGACCTGCACGTTGTACCGCTGGTCGGGGGCAATTTCACGCCACATGCATACATTCCTTGTTGTGTGTCGGCCCTGTGGAGAGTGGCCGTTTAGAGGCCAACACTACCGAGGATGCCGCGTGTCCATAACCTGGTAATTCTTATAGGTTTGGTCTGGCAGTCCTTCGCCGGGGCGTGGCATTCTACTTGCAGCAAGACGAGATTCAAATGAAATCGGGAGCAGAACGGATGCTGGCCAGGCTAACTGCGTTTAATGACCGTCTCATCCCCGGCAGGAGCCTGGATGAACAGATGGACAACACCCTCGTATTGGCCCAGGACCTGGGTTTTGATGCGTTGGTCTACGACTACACCCCCGTGCCCATTGACCATAATGGTGCACTGATCACCCCTTCTGTGCTGCAACTGCGCAATACCCCGCCCGACTGGTACAACCTGTGGTGCAGTTCCGGCTTTTATCAGATCGATCCGGTGCAACACCTCGCACTGTCGACGGTTTCACCATTTGTGTGGTCCTACGAGGCCAAGGCCGATACCGCGCTGCAAAAAATCATCGACCCCTGCCACGCCCCGGTTTCCAGCTACTTGCACGACCGCCAGATGACCTGCGGCGTCAGCGTGCCGATCCATTTGCCCCGTGGCGGCTTCGCCTCGCTGACCGGCCTGCGCACCGGCAAGGCCAGCGCCGTGTTGCAGGACGCCCGCCAGACGCTGTCGGAATTCAGCCTGATTACCCACGCCTTGCAGGAAGCGGCCTACCCGCTTTTCAGCAAGGAACTGCGCTCCTACCCGCATATCCGCCTGACCAAGCGTGAGCGCGAATGCCTGAAATGGGCCGCCGACGGCCTGACCGCCGCCGAAATCGCCACGCAATTGAGCCGCTCCCTGGCAGTGGTTACCCTGCACCTGGCGTCGGCCATGCACAAACTGGGGGCCAAGAACCGGGTGCAAGCGGTGGTACGGGCCACTCATTACCGGCTGCTGGAAGACTGATCCGAAGGAAAAACCTAGCTGTTTTGCTAGTTACTTAAACTTTCTGTGCCGACTATCGTGTACCTGATCACTTTTTCTCAGGGCAGGGCACGAAATGGAATTCATCGAAACAATCCGCGAAGGCTATGCGGCCTTTCGCGACTACCAGACCTGGTATCGGGTAACCGGCGACCTGGACAGCGGCCTCACGCCGCTGGTCATCCTCCATGGTGGCCCGGGTTGTACCCATGATTATGTCGATGCCTACAAGGACGTAGCCGCCAGTGGCCACGCGGTCATTCACTACGACCAACTGGGCAACGGCCGCTCCACCCACCTGCCTGACAAAGACCCTTCATTCTGGACCGTCGGCTTGTTCCTCGAAGAACTGGACAACCTGCTGGACCATCTGCAGATCAGCAACAACTACGCGATCCTGGGTCAATCCTGGGGCGGCATGCTCGGCAGCGAACACGCCATCCTGCAACCCAAGGGCCTGCGTGCATTTATTCCGGCCAACTCGCCGACCTGCATGCGTACCTGGGTTGCCGAGGCCAACCGCCTGCGCAAGCTACTGCCTGAAGGCGTGCACGAGACCTTGCTCAAGCATGAACAGGCCGGCACCTACCAGGACCCTGAGTACCTGGCCGCCTCGCGGATTTTCTATGACCAGCACGTGTGCCGGGTCAATCCGTGGCCGGAAGAAGTCGCCCGCACATTCGCCCAGGTGGATTCGGACCCGACGGTGTATCACGCCATGAGCGGCCCGACGGAATTCCATGTAATTGGCAGCTTGAAAGACTGGAACGTGATCGGCCGGCTGTCGAAGGTCAATGTGCCGACCCTGGTGATTTCCGGTCGCCATGACGAGGCCACGCCGCTGGTGGTCAAGCCGTTCCTGGATGAGATTGCCGATGTGCGCTGGGCGCTGTTCGAAGACTCCAGCCACATGCCGCATGTTGAAGAGCGACAGGCGTGCATGGGGACGGTGGTGCAGTTTTTGGATGAGGCTTGTTCGGTGCCCCACAGAACGCTCAAGACTGGCTGAGATCAAAATGTGGGAGCGGGCTTGCTCGCGAAGGCGGTGGATCAGTCAGCATATTTAGCGACTGACACACCGCCTTCGCGAGCAAGCCCGCTCCCACATTGGACTCTTTGTGGCTGTTACACCTCGCTGGTCTGTGCCCTGCCGTGCACGGCCGCTTTCTTCGGCACTTCCTCCAGCAACGGAATTTCCTTGCCCTCGGCATCAAACAGCTTGCCGCCGCTGAAGTAATCCCCGTCCCGCAACGCCGCCACGTCCTGGAAGCACAGGCTGCGTTCCGTCCCGGCAACGAATACCGACTGCTGGTCCGAGTTGCCCGCGGTGAAGTGGTTGAACGCCAGGTTCAACAGGATCGCCATGATCGCCGACGAACTGATCCCCGAATGGAAAATGGTCGCGAACCAGCTCGGGAAGTGATCGTAGAAACTCGGGGCCGCAATCGGGATCATGCCAAAACCGATGGAAGTGGCGACAATGATCAGGTTCATGTTGTTGCGGTAATCGACCTTGGACAAGGTCCGGATACCACTGGCAGCCACGGTGCCGAACAGCACGATCCCAGCCCCGCCCAGCACCGAAGTCGGCACTGCCGCAATCACCCGCCCCATGAACGGCAGCAGGCCGAGGATCACCAGGAATATCCCACCGGTGGCGACCACATAACGGCTCTTGACCCCGGTAACCGCCACCAGTCCGACGTTTTGTGCAAACGCGCTCTGGGTGAACGAGCCGAAGATCGGCGCAAACATGCTCGACAGCATATCCGCACGCAGGCCATTGCCGAGGCGCTTGGAGTCGACCTTGGTGTCGATGATTTCACCCACCGCCAGAATGTCCGCCGAGGTTTCCACCAGGGTCACCATGACCACGATGCACATGGAAATGATCGCCGCGAGATGGAAGGTTGGCATGCCGAAATGGAAGGGTGTGGGAAAGCCGAACATCGGGCCCTGGGTCACGCTGGAGAAGTCAGCCATGCCGAGGAACACCGCGATGACCGTGCCGATCACCATCGCCAGCAGGATCGACAGTCGCGAGATGGTCGCGCTGCCGATCTTGCTCAGCAGCAATACCAGCACCAGGGTCAGCGCCGCCAGGCCGATGTTCGGCATGCTGCCGAAATCTGCGGCGCGGCTGTTGCCGCCCATGGCCCAGCGGGCGGCGACGGGCATCAATGTCAGGCCGATGGTAGTGATCACAATCCCGGTAACCAACGGCGGGAAGAATTTGGTGATTCGCGAGAACACCGGGGTGATCAGCAGGCCTATCAGGGAGGCGGCCATCACCGCCCCGAGAATCGCCGGGATGCCACCCGCACCGTCGCTGCCAACAATCGCCACCATGGTCGCCACCCCGGCAAAGGACACCCCTTGCACCAGCGGCAACTGGCAGCCGAAAAACGGCAGGCCCAGGGTTTGCAACAGCGTAGCCAAGCCTCCGGCAAACAGCGAGGCAGCGATCAGCAGGCCAATATCGGCCGGCGACAACCCGGCCGCCTGGCCGACGATCAACGGTACAGCCACGATGCCGCCGTACATGGTGAGCACATGCTGCAGGCCGTAAGCCATGTTGGCCGCGACGCCGAGATTCTCATCTTCTGGCCGCTGCGGTGACGCCTTCGGGATAGTCATGGTGAGGGGTTCTCTGTTTTTGTTGTGCACTCACTGTATGCAATAGAAAGATTGGATGTCCATAGAGTTGTATACAATCATTTTCACAAGAACACCCTGAACGCCGTTACAAAAATCCATTCAGCCGCCCTGCCCCGTGGCTCGAAGCGCTGCGCACAAGGACTTGAAAAAAATGCTCAACCGCAAGCTGCGCATCCACGCCCCGGCGATTTACTACTTCGACATGGTTCGCCGCTGCCACTCGATCCGCGAAGCCGCGCGCCGCCTGAACGTGGCGTCTTCGGCGGTGAACCGGCAGATCCTCAAGCTGGAAGACGAGGTGGGCGCGGCGCTGTTCGAGCGCCTGCCCGGCGGCCTGCGCCTGACGGCGGCCGGGGAAATCCTGACCCGCCACGTGAGTTTCCTGTTGCAGGACGTGGAGCGCGTGCGCGGTGAACTGGATGGCTTGAACGGTGTGCAGACCGGCCACGTGGAAATCGCCACGGTGGAAGGCGCCACTGTGGAACTGCTGCCCGCCGCCCTCAAGCGCATGCGTGAGCGTTATCCGAAAGTGACCATTGGCGTCACGGTACAAGGTTCGCAATCGATTCCCGGTGCGGTGGTCAACGGCCAGGCTGACCTGGGGTTGGCCTTTGCCTTACCGTGCAGCAGCGAAACCATCCAGGTGTGTGTCGGCCATTTCCGCCTGGGGGCGTTGATGGCACCGGGGCATCCGTTGGCCGGTGAAAGCAGCGTGAGTTACGCGCGCTGCTGTGAACACGGGGTGATCCAGGCCAAGAGCGAGCTCTCGGTTCACCACCTGATCGCACCGCTGCACAAGCGTTCGGCGGCGACGAACAAGCCATTGCTGCACAGCAACTCGATGGAGCTGGCCCGGCAACTGGCGCGCCAGCAACTGGGCATCGCGTTCCAGACGCGCATTGGCGTGGAGGTAGATTTAGCCCGCGGCGAACTGCTGCACATTCCGCTCAGCGACCAGGGCGGGATCTTCAGCGACCTCGGCTTATACGCCCGCAAAGACCGGGACTTGCCGATGGCGGTGCAAGCCATGGCCCATCTGCTCAGTGAAGAAATCAGTTTGCGCGAACATCAGGAAACACCCTGGGCGCCGCGTATTTCCTGACTCTCAGGCCAGCTTCAGTGCTGCCGTTTCGGCATCGGCCCAGGCGAGATTCTGTTCTTTGGAACCCACAACGGATGTGCCGATACTGCGCCCGGCGACCCTTGCGCGGTCGCCATGAGCCAAAACGCCAAAGGAATTAAAACAATGAAAAAGGCACTGCACGGCGCAACCGTATTACTCACCCTGTTCGGCGGCGGGGAGGCTGTCGCGCTGGAATGGATGAACAACAGCCTGGGATTTCGCTACGGCCAGCAGTTCACCAACCCGAACAACCCGGATGAATTCAGCAAGCGCATCTACAGCTTCACCCACGCCAGCGGCTACCAGTACGGCAGCAACTACCTGAACCTCGATGTGTTCCTGTCCGACAGCCGCGACCCACGCAAGGGCACCGACCACGGCGGCAGCGAAGTGTATGCGGTGTACCGGCACCAGCTGTACGCCTCACGGGTATTCGATGTGCCGCTGGGCACCGGGGTGATCAAGGATTACGCACTGACCTTCGGCTTTGATGCCAACCGCAACAACAACCTGGCGTCGGCGAAAAAACGCGCGCTGGTGATTGGCCCGACCTTGAAGTTCAACACCGTCGGCGTGCTGGACCTGAGCCTGATGTACTACAAGGAAAGGAACCATTCCGGCATCCCCGGTGCGAAAGAACCCGACCACACCTTCGACGATACCTACATGCTTAACCTGTCCTGGATGCGGCCTTTCGAGATCGGCAACCACGGGGCGAAGTTTCAGGGGTTTATCAATCACGTCGGGGAAAAGGGCGAGGACTTCCATGGTCGCGATACGGCGCCGGAAACCCTGATGCGCGCCGCGCTGATGGTGGCGGTGCGTCCGGGCAAAGGCGTCAAGCCCAATCTCTACCTGGGCGTCGGCTATGAGTATTGGCATAACAAGTTCGGCGTGGACGGCGGCCGGGGTAGCCGCACGTCAACGCCGACGGTGAACATGGAAGTGACGTTCTAGCGGGCGCGCACCAGGTCGGCATCGCCATCGTCGACCTTCGGTCGCGCCAGCCAGTACCCCAACACGGCCAATGGCGCGGTCGCCAGCATCACGATCGCAGTGATCAACAGCGGCTGGTCGATCATCGACGACACGATCAGGCTCGCCAGGAAGCACAACCCCAACTGCAAGGTGTTCTGCAATGCCGCCGCCTTGCCGGAATTTTCCGCAAACGGCATCAGTGCATTCGCCACCACGATCGGGTAGCTGGCGCCATTGACCAGGGCCATCAGGCAGAACGGAATCAGCAAGGTGGCGAGCGTCGGCACGGTCAAGGTCGCGACGAGGTACAGCGCGACCATGCTGATGCAGTACGCCAGCAGCAGCCACGGCAACAAAGTCTTGCCCTGGAACCGCTGCAACGCACTGCGGCAACTGTAGCCACCGATCAGGAACGACAGCGTTGGCAATACGTAGCTCAAGCCGATGTCATTCGGGCTGTAGCCCATCCCGCCAAGGATGAACGGCGAGGCGGTAAGCCAGGCGAAGAAACTGGCCGAGCATGCGGCAAAGATCATCACGTTGCCGGTGAACACCCGCGACTTGAGCAATTGCCCATAGCCGATTCGGGACGGTTCGCCGTCGGTTGTCAGGCGTTTCGGCAGCGGCCTGAGAAACAACGTAGGCAGCAGCAGGAGCAGCGAAACCACCAACAACACACCGAAAATCGCCTGCCAGCCCCAGTGATTCAGCATCAGCGCTCCCAGCAATGGCGCCAGGGCCGGAGACAGTGACATCAGCGGCATAATGCCGGCGAACACCCGATGGGCCTTGTCCGCCGGGTAGCGGTCGATCACCAGCGCCTGCCAACTGACGGCGGCGGAACACACGCCAATCGCCTGGACAAAACGCAAGGCCAACAGCTGCGGTGCGGTCTCGACCCAGAACATCCCCAGGCAGCCGAGCACAAACAGGGAAAGGCCCGTAAGCAGCACCGGCTTGCGTCCCAACCGGTCGGATAGCGGCCCCCACAGCAACTGCCCGACGGCAAAGCCGGCGAGGAAAATGCTCAGGCTCGCGCCCACCGCGCCGGGGGAAATCTGCAGTTGCTCGCCCATGGCGCCAAACGCCGGCAAGTACATATCCATGGCCAGATAGCCGAGCATGCTCAGCCCCGCCAGGTACCAGGTGAATCCAAAAGAATTTTTCATTGAAGCCTTGTATAACCTGCCATCAAACTATTTGCTGACTGGCGCCTATTATGAAGCTGAGCAAATCCCTGTGAAGCGATAATAATTGGACACTCTTATCAATAATTTTGAAGGCAAACCCCATGTGGTCTGAATATTCCCTGGATGTGGTGGATGCAGTGGCCCGCCACGGCAGCTTCAGCGCCGCCGCCCAGGAACTGCACCGCGTGCCGTCAGCCATCAGCTACACCGTGCGGCAACTCGAAGAATGGCTGGCGGTGCCGCTGTTCGTCCGACGGCATCGGGATGTGGAGCTGACACCCGCGGGTAAATTGTTCATCGACGAAGCCCGCGGCGTCATGAAAAAAATGCTCGGCACCCGCCGGCTGTGCCAGCAAGTGGCAAATGGCTGGAGTGGCCAGTTGAAAGTCGCGGTGGACTCCATCGTTAAACAGCAGCGCTGCCGGCAGTTGGTACTGGATTTCTATCGGCAGTTCCCGGAGGTGGAATTGCTGTTGGATTACGAGGTGTACAACGGGGTGTGGGATGCCCTGGCCGATGACCGCACCGATATCGTGATCGGCGCCACCAGCGCGGTGCCGGTGGCCAGTCAATTCACATTTCGTGACATGGGCCTGCTGAACTGGCTGTGCGTGGTCAGCAGCCGGCATCCGCTGGCAGCGGTCGAAGGCCTGCTCAGCGATGACCAACTGCGGCCCTTCGCCTCCCTGTGCATGACCGACACCTCGCGCAACCTGCCCAAGCGCGACACCTGGACCCTGGATAACCAGCGTCGTTTGGTGGTGCCGCACTGGGCTTCGGCGATTGATTGCCTGCGGGATGGCCTGTGCGTCGGCATGGCACCGGCGCACCTGGTGCAGCCGTGGATCGAGCGCGGCGAGCTGAGCGCCCTGCAACTGTCCCGGCCCTTCCCTGCCAGCCCGTCGTGCGTGGCCTGGGCACAGAACAAACTGTCGCCGGCCATGGCCTGGTTGCTGGATTACCTGGGGGATACCGAGACCCTGAATCAGGAATGGCTGAACGGGGTGCAGGTGGGCTCCGGCTACCCCGTTTGACTGATCGTTCCCACGCTCTGCGTGGGAATGCAGCCAGTGACGCTCCGCGTCAGCCTCATCCGTGTTTAGTCCAGAAGCCGGGAAAGTGCGCGCACGATCATCTCCACTTCCTTGGCATCGATGGTCAGCGGCGGCAGCAGGCGGATGATCTTGCCCCGCGTGACGTTGATCAGCAGGCCATGCTCTTGCGCCGCACGGTGGGCCAGGTCGCGCTGAGGCGTTGCCAGTTCGATGCCGATCATCAGCCCTTGCCCGCGAATCGCCAGCACCTGGGGATGCTCGTTCAATTCCACCCGCAGGCGCGCCAGCAGCCGCTCACCCTGTTGCGCCGCGTTGTCCAGCAGGCCTTGTTCTTCGATGATCTCCAGCACCGTACAACCGACACGGCAGGCCAGCGGGTTGCCGCCGAAGGTGCTGCCGTGGCTGCCGGGGGTAAACAGTTGCGCAACAGCGGCCCGGGCCAGGCACGCGCCAATCGGCACACCGTTGCCGAGGCCTTTGGCCAAAGTCATCACGTCCGGCACGATGCCTTCATGCTGGAAGGCAAACCAGCGACCTGTACGGCCGATCCCGGTCTGGATCTCATCGAGCATCAACAACCAGCCTTGCCGGGTGCAGTGCTCGCGCAAGGCTTTCAGATAGCCCGGCGGCGCGACTTGCACGCCGCTTTCGCCCTGGATCGGCTCAAGCAGCACCGCAACAATGCGCGGGCCAAACTCCCGGGTCACGGCCTCCAGTGCCTTCAAGTCACCGAAGCCGACCTTGATAAAGTCCCCCGGCAGTTTTTGAAATCCCAACCGCACGGAAGGCCCGTCGCTGGCGGACAGGGTGCCCAGGGTGCGCCCGTGAAAGGCATTCTCCATCACCACCACCAGCGGCTGTTCGATACCCTTTTTCCAGCCATGCAGCCGGGCCAGCTTCAGCGCCGTTTCGTTGGCTTCGGCACCGGAGTTGTTGAAGAACGCCTGGTCCAGCCCGGAGAGCCGGGTGAGGCGCTGGGCCAGGCGCTGCTGCCAGTCGATGCTGTAGAGGTTGGAGGTGTGCAGCAGCAAACCGGCCTGCTCACTGATGGCCGCTACCAGCCGCGGATGGGAATGACCGACGTTGGTCACCGCCACACCTGCCACCGCATCCAGGTATTCACGGCCCTGCTGGTCCCACAGGCGCGTGCCAAGGCCTCGGGTAAAGCTCAGGGGCGACGGTTGATAAGTGGTCATCAGGCAGGCGGCGGTCATGGCATCAGGCTCCAGTGCATCGTAGTGATGGCACCAGTATCGTTAGCCACCCGAGCTGGATAAACTGCACAACACTGCGATCACTTTAAACCAGGGCTTGATAATGGATCTGTTCCAGGCGATGACGGTGTACGTAAAAGTGGTGGAAGCCGGCAGCATGACGGCGGCAGCGCAGGCGTGCGGCATGTCCACCACCATGGTCGGCAATCACCTGCGCGCGCTGGAACAACGCCTGGGCGTCAGCCTGCTCAAGCGCACCACGCGCAAGCAAAGCCTGACCGAGTTTGGCGGGATTTATTACCAGCGTTGCCTGGAGGTGCTGGGCCTGGTGGCCGACTCCGAGCAGATGGCCGAACAAGCCAACAGTGACGTGCCCAAGGGCCTGCTGCGGATCACCGCACCACCGGCCTTTGGCACCGAACGCCTGGCACCGGCGCTCAGCGAATTTTCCCAGCGCTACCCACAGATCAAGCTGTACGTGGTGCTGAGCAACCAGCGGATGGACATGGTCGACAGCGGGTTCGACGTGGCCATCCGCTTGGGCGACCTGGACGCGCCAAGCCTGATTGCCCGCCCCATGCAGGATTACACCATCACCCTCTGCGCCTCTGCGGAGTACCTGGCGCGCCGTGGCACACCTCAACGCCCCGATGATCTGCAGCAACATGACTGCCTGGCGTTCGCTTACCCGGCGACCGACGATTGGCGCAACGCCGACAAGTTGTGGCGAATGCGCGGCGCAGAGGGCGACGTGGAAATTCCGGTTTCCGGCTCATTGACCATCAACAGTTCGCAGGCCTTGCGCCAGGCTGCCCTGGAAGGCATGGGCATCGTGATGCTGCCTGACGCCCTGGTCGAGCCAGACCTGCGGGCCGGTAAACTGGTGGCATTACTGACGGACTACCAACTGCCCAGCCGGCCCATGCATTTGCTGTACGCCCAGGACCGCTATCGCCTGCCCAAGCTGCGGGCGTTCGTGGACTTCGTCATGGAGAAATGGGCGCGCTAGAGGCTCGCCCCCAGCTCGATCAAGCGCTCACGGGTCTGCGCGGCAGACACGTGGTGAATCCCCTGCCAACCCAGCGCAGTGGCCGCCTCGATATTGCCGGCTACGTCGTCAATAAACACCACTTCACCCGGCTGGATATCCGGCAAATGGGCGCGCACCTGCGCCAGGCTGGCGTGGTAAATCGCAGGATCGGGCTTGATCAGCTTGATTTCGCCGGACACCACGATGTCGCGAAAATACTGCAGGAAGGGATAGTGGGCGCGGGCATAGGGAAAGGTCTCGGCGGACCAGTTGGTCAGGCCGAACAGCGGCATCTTCGCCTCATGCAACGCTTCGAGTATCGCCACGCCCTCCGGCAATGAACCACGCAGCATCTCGTGCCAGCGGTCGTAGTACGCCTGAATCAAAGGCTCGTGCTGCGGATGTTCGGCGATCAGCGCGCGGGTGCCCTCAGCCAGACTGCGCCCGGCGTCCTGCTCGGTGTTCCAGGCCTGGGTGCAGACGGTGTCCAGGAACCGTTGCCGCTCCCGGTCGTCGGTAATCAGCTGGCGGTAGAGATGGTGCGGGTTCCAGTCGAACAGGACACCGCCGAAATCAAAAACGACTGCACGAATCGTCATGTAGATCCTCCGTTAGCGTGGGTGTGATAACGACCGCAGTCTGGCATGACGCGCACAAAAAAGCGGCCCCTGGAGGCCGCTTCTTCGTTACCGCAAGCGCTTAAGCCTGAATCAGGCCCTTGATCTTCACGGTCGGATTCACGTCAGCGTCGTAGTCCACGCCGTCGATCTCGAAACCGAACAGGCGCAGGAATTCCGCCTTGTAGCCGGCAAAATCGCTGATCTCGTTGACGTTGTCATCGGAGACCTGATTCCACAGGGCCGCTACCGCGTCCTGAACCTTAGGCTCAAGTTCCGCGAGGTCGGCGCGCAGGCGGCCGTCGGCGTCGAGCTTGGGCTCTTTGCCATACAGGCTGTCCTTGAACAGGCCGTAGACCTGCTCGATGCAACCTTCGTGGGTGCCCTGCTCTTTCATCACTTTAAACAGCAACGACAGGTACAGCGGCATGATCGGGATCGCCGAGCTGGCCTGGGTCACTACTGCCTTGAGTACCGACACACGGGCGTCGCCTTTCAGCGCCGCGAGGTTTTCGCGCAGGGTCAGGACTTTCTTGTCCAGGTCCTTCTTGGCTTCGCCGATGGAGCCGTTCCAGTAGATATCCTGGGTCAGCTTCTCGCCGAGGTAGGTGAACGCAGTGGTCTTGGCGCCTTCGGCCAACACGTCGGCGTCACGCAGGGCGTCGATCCACAGCTGCCAGTCTTCGCCGCCCATGACTTTCACGGTGCCGTCGATTTCTTCCTGGGTGGCCGGTTCGAGGGTGGTGTCGACCACGACGCCCTTGTCGGTGTTGATGCCGCGCAGGGTCACAGCCTTGCCGATCGGCTTCAGGGTGGAGTTGTGCACCACGCCTTGCGGGTCGGTACGGCGTGGCGCGGCCAGGCTGTAGACCACCAGGTCGATCTTGCCGAGGTCTTTCTTGATGGTTTCGATGGTCAGGCGCTTGATCTCGTCAGAGAACGCATCGCCGTTGATGCTCTTGGCGTACAGGCCTTTTTCCAGCGCAAACTTCTCGAAGGCGGCGCTGTTGTACCAGCCGGCAGAGCTGAGCTTGCCTTCTTCGCCTTCTTTCTCAAAAAACACGCCCAGGGTGTCGGCGCCGCAGCCAAAGGCAGCGCTGATGCGCGCGGCCAGGCCGTAGCCGGTGGAAGCCCCGAGGACCAGCACCTTTTTCGGGCCGCCTTCAATGGCACCGTGTTCGGTCACGTAGTCGATCTGCTCTTTGACATTCGCTTCACAGCCAACCGGGTGAGCGGTCACACAGATAAAGCCACGAACCCGCGGTTTGATGATCATAAAATTTCTGCCTCTTCCAAGGTGCCGAAGGCCAATGGTGGCCATTACAGCGTCAATCGTACCGGTCTATGACGCCCGGAAAACCGAAGCGTCACGATAGTCGCAAATCTTCTGTTCACAAAATGCTATCCGCAACACCGCCGACCTGACCATCCGCCGAGGCATTTTAGGGGGACAACGGTAAAAATCTGTGCTGCGACTTCACAAATTTCCAGCATTTAAAACGCCACGTGAGGGCGATAACACCCTATCATGACCATATTATTTCGATATGTTTCGGCTCGGGCATGATGCCCACGGGTTGACTGACTCCTTTGCCTGGCCTGCCAGTCAATCGCGGACGGTTTTGAAGCAATCGAAAACCGTCCGATGGAGCCCAGTTTCATGAGTAAGAGTGTCATCCGCAAACGCCTGGCATCCGCCGCTTGGGTCCTTGGCGTATTGCTGTTCATTTATTGCTTCCCCAAGACCACCCTGGTGTTTCTGCTGCTGGTGGTGTTCTGTGGACTGTATGACTTCCTACGCAATGGCCTGTACGACAGCGCGACCATCAAGAAGTATTTCATCGGCAACGGGCGCAATACCTGGCTGCTGGCACCGTTCAACACGCTGTTCGATTTGTTGAGCCAGCGTAATCGCCACGTTTATAAAATGAACGACTTGCCGCCGGCCTGGCGCGAAGACCTGCAAAAGGTGATCGACGACGCCATGGCCAACAAAGACGAGATCATCCAGTACCTGGATGAGCGCATGGCCGAGAAAAAACGCGGCATGCTGTTTTTCCAATGGTACGGCCGCCCGATCGAGACCACCCTGGATATCCCGCAACTGCGGGAAAAACTGCCCTACGTGAAAACCATCGGCGTGTCGGTATTCAACGAAAACCGTTCCACCTCGTTTCACTTCGGCCCGCTGCGCATGATGTTCCGCGTGCTCTACAACATGGCACCGGCGCCCCATCACGACGGCGTCTACATCCAGGTCGGCAAGCACAAACACTACTGGCACGATGATCCGCTGTTTATCTTCGATGACACGCTGATGCACGCCTCCTTCAACAAGAACGACGCCAAGCGCTACTGCCTGTTCATCGACATCGTGCGGCCAACCCTGGTGCCGTCGGTGCTCAACGGCCTGATCGCGGCCTTTGCCGGAGCAGTCTTTACCCTGCGTCGGTTTTTCTACAAAAACTGGAAGCTGATTCAGTAACTTCTGCGGCATGATGGTGCGCGACGGTGTTTGCGCTCGGCTCCAGTGCCGGGGAAAATGCCAGTCCAATGCGACCGAAAACGGCGCGCACTATCCTCAAGCCACTGGCCATGCCTGGTCCGGTGGCTGTGCTTTCAGGGAATCAGAATGCCCCAAAGACAAGTCATCAATGCCTCCGTAAGCCCTAAAGGCAGCCTTGAAACGCTGTCGCAACGTGAAGTCCAGCAACTGAGCGAAGCCGGTACCGGCAGCATCTACACCCTCTTCCGTCAATGCGCCCTGGCCATCCTCAACACCGGCGCGCACATCGACAACGCCAAGACCATCCTCGACGCCTATAAAGATTTCGAAGTGCGCATCCACCAGCAGGACCGTGGCGTGCGCCTGGAACTGTTGAATGCACCGGCTGACGCGTTCGTCGATGGTGAAATGATCGCCAGTACCCGGGAGATGCTGTTCAGCGCCCTGCGTGACATCGTCTACACCGAAAACGAACTGGACAGCCAGCGCATCGACCTGAGCAGCTCCCAGGGCATCACCGACTACGTGTTCCACCTGCTGCGCAACGCCCGCACCCTGCGCCCGGGCGTCGAGCCGAAGATCGTGGTGTGCTGGGGCGGGCACTCGATCAATACCGAAGAATACAAATACACCAAGAAAGTCGGCCACGAGCTCGGCCTGCGCAGCCTCGACGTATGCACCGGCTGCGGCCCCGGCGTGATGAAAGGCCCGATGAAGGGCGCAACCATTTCCCACGCCAAGCAACGCATTACCGGCGGGCGCTACCTGGGCCTGACCGAGCCGGGGATAATCGCCGCCGAGGCGCCGAACCCGATCGTCAATGAGCTGGTGATTTTGCCGGACATCGAAAAGCGCCTGGAAGCCTTCGTGCGCGTCGGCCACGGCATCATCATCTTCCCGGGCGGCGCCGGCACCGCCGAAGAGTTCCTGTACCTGCTGGGCATCCTGATGCACCCGGACAACCGCGACGTGCCGTTCCCGGTGATCCTCACCGGGCCGAAACACGCCGCGCCGTACCTGCAACAGCTGCACGCGTTTGTCGGCGCGACCCTGGGCGAAGCGGCGCAGGCTCATTACCAGATCATCATTGATGACCCGGCTGAGGTGGCACGGCAGATGACCGTCGGCTTGAAAGCGGTCAAACAGTTCCGCCGCGAGCGCAACGACGCGTTCCACTTCAACTGGCTGCTGAAGATCGACGAGGGCTTCCAGCGCCCGTTCGACCCGACCCACGCCAACATGGCCAGCCTGCAACTGAGCCACGCGCTGCCGCCCCATGAACTGGCGGCCAACCTGCGCCGGGCGTTCTCGGGGATTGTGGCGGGCAACGTCAAGGACAAGGGCATCCGCCTGATCGAGCAGAACGGGCCGTATGAGATTCATGGCGACCCGGCGATCATGAAACCGCTGGATGAGTTGCTGAAGGCGTTCGTAGAGCAGCACCGGATGAAACTGCCAGGCGGCGCCGCCTACGTGCCGTGCTACCGCGTGGTGCAGTGAGTCAGCGCTGAACCGCTACGCACTTGATCTCCAGCAGCAAGCCTGGGTTGGCCAGTTCTGATACGCCAATGACCGTCCAGGCGCACAACCCGCGAGGGAACAGGCGGTTTTTCACTTCACGGAAAACCGCCATGTGCTCGCTCATGTTCACGTGGTAGGTGGTCATGTCGACCACGTCTTCAAACGTACAGCCCCCCTCCTCCAATACCAGGCGCAGGCTCTCCCAGGCGGCGACGAACTGTGCCTCGGGGTCGGTGATGACTTCCAGGTGTTCCGTGCGGCCGACCTGCCCTGCGCAGTACAGGGTCTTGCCGACTTTTACCGCCGGGACGTAGCCGGCGCGTTCGACGATGGGGTGCATGGAGGTAGGGATGATGAGGTGGCGGTCGGTCATATGTTGTATCTCTTAAGGCTGGTTTCAGGCGTGTCGACGGGAAACGTTCGGACTATCGTTTTACCTGTTCCGACCCACCCACGCCAGATGAGTAACCTATGGACCAATGGATCTTGCCCTCCACTATTCCTTACCCTAAGGTAAGGAGTATCACGAGAGAGGCTTTCAACATGGCTACCGCCACACTCACTTCAAAAGGCCAAATAACCATTCCCGTTCAAGTCAGGGCCGCACTTGGGCTGAACACTGGCGACCGGGTCGAATTCGTCGAAATGGAAGAGGGCAAGTTTGCGATCATCGCGGCCAGCAAGACTGTGTTGGACCTCAAAGGGCTGATCCGCAAACCCGCCAAGCCCGTCAGCATCGAAGAAATGAACCTGGCCATCGCTGCACAGGGAGCCAAAGCACGATGATTGGACTGGATACCAATGTGCTGGTGCGTTACGTCACCCAGGATGATCCCGTCCAATCGCCAAAGGCATCCAGACTGATCGAGTCGCTCACCACTGCCTCGCCGGGTTTTGTCAGCCTGGTTTCAGTAGTGGAATTGGTGTGGGTCCTGCAGTCCAGTTACCAGTCAGCCAAGAGTGAAGTGGTTGCGGTCCTGGAGACGCTGCTGCGTACCCGCGAACTGACCGTAGAGCACGCCGACGTTATCTGGCAGGCACTCCGGCGATTTACAAGCACCAGGGCCGATTTCGCCGACTGCCTGATTGAACGCTGCGCCCACGCAGCAGGCTGTGAATATACGGCGACATTTGATGTCAGCGCGGCCAAGGCTACCGGCATGCGGCGGCTGACCTGAGGCGTCGCGTTGCAGAAGCGTCAAGGCTTTGGTAGAAAATGCCCTTACTGACTTTATCCAGAGACAAGACCAACGTGCGCACGCTTTTTCTCGCCGGCCTGGCATTAACGTCCCCATTGACCCTCGCCGAAGCCATCGCCTGGCCCGACCTGCCCGACACCTGCTTCGTCAGCGGTCGCTCCGCTACCAGTCAGGATGTGGATACCGGTTGTGCGGCGTTTCTGATCAATGTGAAGGGCAAGGCGGCAGGCACGCCGATCAAGCTGGATATCCCGCAGTACGCCATGCATGTCGACGAAGGCACCGGCAAGGAAACACCGGTGATCCTCATCCAGGCGGAAGAGAATGGCGATGTTAAAGCGGTAGGTTACAAGGAGCTTGGCACCGGTCAGTTGGGCGCGGCGCTGCTCAGGGAAGTTCGGCTTCTGGGTACGAAGAAGCCGATTTAAGCCATCGGAAAACGGTCAGCGAACCCAACCGCCGCCCTGCCAGTGATAGCCGTCGTTACGCTGTTCCCAATGCGGGTGAACATAACGATAACCTGGCCGTACAGGCTCCCAGTGGCCGTGAACCGCCACATAGCGCCCGCCTTCCCAACGCCAGTAGCCACGCGACCACAGGTAACCTGGCCGCCCTTCGGGCTCGACCTCGATGACCTGCACCGGCGGCGGTTGCGGCGCGACGACTTCTACATATTCACGCTGCACCGGTCGTCGATCATGCACGACCCGCTCCTCTACACACCCGGAAGCCGCGACGACCAAAGCCGCCAATGCCGCATAACGTAACAACATACAGAATCCTCGGGCGTAACCGCCCAGCGTTTATACCGGTAAAAAAAATGCCCCCTTGTTCCAGCCGCGCTCCTGCTTGGCCATAAGACTTTTTAACAGGTACCAACTGTCAGCTTGCTGAACCCACGGGCAGACAGCAGGTAAAGAAAAACTGACCTTTTCAAGAGGCACAGACTGCGACCGGCTGTTTCAGTCGCACCAGAATCAGCCCGGCCACCACCACGGAGATCCCTGCATACGTCGACGCATGAATCTCATCGCCAAACATCAGTGCCGCCCACACCAGTGTCACGGGAGGCTCCAGGTACACCAATGTCGCCACATGGGTAGCCGTCATTACGCGCAACAACATCCACAGGCTCAGGTAAGCCACGAAGGTAGAGAACACCGTCAGCCAAACGATGGAGATCAATACGTCGGGGGTCCGCGGAATGCTCAGCGTATCGGTGTACAGCACCGCTGCAGCAAAGCCGATCAAGGTCAGCAACGACTGGATAAACAACGCCAGGCTCAGGCCGCCGGAGTCAGTGCGGGCCGCCCGCCGTTCGTACAGCGTGGCCACGGTCAGACCGAGTGCCGACACCAGGGGCAATGCATACATGACCCACCCGACTTCGGCCCCGCTGTTGCGGTATTGCCCGAAGATGACGATCGACACGCCGGCAAAACCGATCATCAACCCCAGCCACTGCCAGCCGCCGCTGCGTTCAGCGTGGTTACCCGATGACAGCGCCGCCGTCATCAACGGCTGCAGGGCCGCGATGATCGCCGCAATCCCCGGCGGCAAACCGTTCTGGATCGCCACGTAGACACAGGTCAAATAGAGAAACTGCGAGAGGAAACCCACCACCGCGTGATGGCGGATCTGTGCCCAGGAAACCTTCAGCAGCCGCACGTTCAAAAACAGCGCCAGGCACAACGACACCAGCAAGAAACGCCAGAACAGCACGTTGAACACGCCATCACTCCGGGTCGCCAGTTTCGCGCCGATAAACCCCGAACTCCACGACAGCACGAACACCGCCTGTAACAGCAACAGCCCCACGGTTGATCGCTTCATTGAGCCTCCGGTTCGCTTGATTGACCAAAAGGCTAAGTGCCGCGCATGATTCTGTATATTTGAATAATCTGTACCACTAATCCTTAAAAGTGGAATCATGAGCAAACAACTGAATATTGATCTGTTGCGCACTTTCCACGCGGTAGCCCGCTTCCAGCGATTCAACGAAGCGGCCAATCATGTGCATCGCAGTGCCTCGACGGTGACCACGCAGATCCAGAAGCTCGAAGACCAGGTCGGCCAACGCCTGTTCAGCCGCAGCAACCAGGGGGTTGAACTGACGATGTACGGCAAGAAACTCCTGGGCGAAACCACCGAATTCCTCAAGA
The DNA here is from genome assembly GCF_013385345.1 of Pseudomonas sp. I8001. NCBI lineage: Bacteria > Pseudomonadati > Pseudomonadota > Gammaproteobacteria > Pseudomonadales > Pseudomonadaceae > Pseudomonas > Pseudomonas sp. I8001. Next base: position 142,412 of record NZ_JACAQC010000033.1, on the reverse strand, counting down.
GCCACGACCGCTTGCTGGCCTCCCTCAAGCCGCAACGCATGCAGGGCAAGATTCGCCTGGGTTTGCCTGATTCCTACGCGCCAGACTTCATGCGGGAGTTCCTGCCCCGCCTGGTCGCCGACAACCCACTGCTGGAACTGGAGGTAGAGGCGCGCTCCAGTGGCGAACTGCTCACGCTGTTCGCCAGCAGGCAGTTGGACCTGGCCCTGATTGTCAGCGCCCAGCCGTTGGAACAAGGCGAGCGCCTGGGAGAAATCCAGCCGCTATGGGTGGCCGCCGAACACTTCAGCTGCCCTCCGCAGGCGCCGCTGCCGATTGCCGTGCAACTGACAGGTTGCCCTTATCGCGCTGCAGCGATTCGAGCGCTGAAGGAGCACGGCACTTACTATCGGGTGCTGCTGGAAAGCGCGAGTTCGCCCGCTGTTGAAGCGTGTATCCGCAGTGGCATGGCGGTGGGGTTGGTGGAAGAAAGCCGCATGGGTAAGGGATTGACGCGCCAGATTGCTGGAGCTGAACTGCCGCCGCTGCCGCTGCATCACCTGTACCTGCTTGGCGACAGCAGCAACCTGTTGGCATTGCATCTGTATGAGCAGGTCAAGGCCGGCTTCAGCGTCTAGGGTGGTCCGAAACGCAACAGCACCGCATCGACAAATCGCCGCAGCTTGGCGGTGCGCTGGCGATTCGCGGTGTAGAGCAAATGCATCTGCCGACTTGGCGCCTCATAGTCCGGCAGCACTCGCACCAACTCACCGCTCTTGAGCGCCGAGCGCAAGAAATCCTCAGGCCCCAGCACAATCCCGAAACCATCCCGCGCGGCCGACATCAAGGCCCGGCTTTCATTCACGTGCAGGCGGCTGGCGACCTGGGCCTTGTGCAGGACGGCGCCTTGGTAGAACGACCATTCGCGATCAGCCGGACGTGACCAGTAGGCGTATCCCAGGCACTCGTGGTGTTCAAGGTCAGCGGGCGTCAGCGGCGTGCCGCGCTCGGCCAGGTATTTGGGTGCCGCACAGACCACCAGGCGGTAGGGCTGCAGCGGCCGGGCGGTGAGGCTGCTGTTCGCCAGCGGGCCGATACGGAACGCCACTTCGTAGCCCTCCTCCACCAGGTCGACAAACCGGTCGGTCAGGTGCAGGTCGATTTCCACCTCGGGGTTGTCGCGTAAAAATTCGGTCACCAGTGGCATCAGGCTGTAGGAGCCAAAAGTCACTGGGGCGCTGATCTTGAGCTTGCCCCGTGGTGTGTCATTCATGATCTGGGCGAGGGAGTCTGCGGCCTCTGCCTCTGTCAGGATATGTTTGCAGCGCTCGTAGTACGCGCTTCCCAACTCCGTCAGGCTTTGCCGGCGTGTGGTGCGGTTGAGCAGGCGTGCGCCCAGCCGCCGCTCCAGCGCCGCCACATGCTTGGCTACCATCTGCGGCGACATTCCCAGGCGTTCGGCAGCACGGGCGTAGGACCCCAGTTCGGCAGCCATCACAAAGGCACTCATGCTTGAAAGGCGGTCCATCATTCACCACTCCCAGTAACAACACCAAGACCAGAACGGCCATTTATCCTCATCCAGTAGCCAATCATCATAACGTCTCTCTCAACTCAGGAGCACCGACATGAAAATTGGCATTATCGGAGCAGGCTTTATCGGACGCGCCGTTGCGCAGTTGGCGTTGGCGGCCGGCCATGAAGTGATGTTGAGCAACTCCCGCGGCCCGCAGTCGATGAGCAGCGTGCTGAGTGGCATTCGTGGGGTTCAAGTGGGTACTGCGCAAGACGCCGCGCAATTTGGCGAACTGGTCCTGCTGGCGATTCCGTTCGAACATTACCGCAGCGTGCCGGCGCAGTGGCTGGAAGGCAAAACCGTGATGGATGCCAACAACTACTACCCTAACCGCGACGGCCATATTCCCGTGCTCGACCGCTTTGAAACCACCACCAGCCGGTTGGTGGCCGAGCACCTGTCGCAATCAAATGTGGTGAAAGTGTTCAACGCTATCCTGGCGCCGGACCTGACCCAGGATGCTCGCAGCCGCGGCGCACCCGACCGGCGCGCGCTCCCGGTCGCGGCGGATGACCCGGCAGCCAAGGCGCAAGTCATCGCCCTGCTGGACGAGATCGGCTTCGACGCAGTAGATGCCGGTGGGCTGGATGAGAGCTGGCGGTTTGAACGCGCCAAGCCGGCGTACTGCATACCTCTGGATAAAGAGGGACTGAAGGCAGCGTTGGCAGCTGCAGAGCGGCAGGTCGAAGTACCCGCTCATTGGTGACACCTGCAAAAAAGCCCGCTGACCGTCACCGGTTCAGCGGGCTTTTTACGTTGCGCAGGCCCTGAATCAGGACCTCACCAACGTCTTACAGCGCGATGTCAGAAGCTGGCTTGCTCGGCTCAGCCGCAGGCTTTGCAGCCTCGGTGGCTTTCGGAGCAGTCAGCTGCGGAATCGCAGGTGGAGGCGTCAGCTGCAGAATGTTGGCGGTGTAGGCCCATTCTTTAGCCACAGCTTCAGGGCTGTCGTTCAGCTTGGTGCCGTAGCTAGGCACGATCTGGTGCAGCTTTTCCTGCCAGGCCGGGGAAGCAACCTGTTCCTTGAACACTTTCTGCAGCACGGTCAGCATGATCGGAGCCGCGGTGGACGCGCCTGGCGATGCACCCAACAGGCCGGCGATGGTGTTGTCGGCGGAGCTGACCACTTCGGTACCGAGTTTCAGGACGCCGCCCTGCTCTTCGTCACGCTTGATGATCTGCACACGCTGACCGGCCTGCCACAGGCGCCAGTCTTCTTTCTTGGCGTTCGGGAAGTACTCTTGCAGCGCCTTGAAGCGGTCGTCATCCGACAGCATCAGTTGGCCGGCGAGGTACTCGACCAGTGGGTATTCGCGGATACCGACTTTGGTCATTGGCCAGATGTTGTGGGTGGTGGTGCTGGTCAGCAGGTCCAGGTACGAGCCTTCTTTCAGGAACTTGGTCGAGAAGGTAGCGAATGGGCCAAACAGAATCACGCGCTTGCCATCCAGCACGCGGGTATCCAGGTGCGGAACCGACATCGGCGGTGCGCCAACGGAAGCTTTACCGTAGGCCTTGGCCAGGTGCTGCTCGGCAATCGTTGGGTTATCGGTGACCAGGAACGAACCGCCAACAGGGAAGCCCGCGTATTCCTTGGCTTCAGGAATGCCCGACTTCTGCAGCAGGTGCAGTGCACCGCCGCCCGCGCCGATGAACACGAACTTGGCGTCGGTTTCCGTCTTGGTGCCGTCTTTCAGGTTCTTGTAGCTGACACGCCAGGTGCCATCGGCGTTCTTGGTGATGTCCTGCACTTCGCTCGACAGTTTCAGGTCGAACTTCGGCGTAGTTTGCAGGTGAGCGACGAACTGGCGCGTGATCTCGCCGAAGTTCACGTCCGTACCGATCGGGGTCCAGGTGGCCGCGATTTTCTGGTTCGGGTCACGCCCTTCCATCATCAGCGGAACCCATTTGGCGATTTGCGCCGGGTCCTCGGAGTACTGCATGCCGGCGAACAGCGGGCTCGCCTGCAGCGCTTCGTAACGCTTCTTCAGGAACTTGATGTTGTCATCGCCCCACACGAAGCTCATGTGCGGAGTGGAGTTGATGAACGAACGCGGGTTCTTCAGGACGCCCTGCTGAACCTGCCAGGACCAGAACTGACGGGAGATCTGGAACGCTTCGTTGATCTCGACCGCTTTCGGGATCTCAACGTTGCCGTTCTTGTCTTCCGGGGTGTAGTTCAGCTCAGCCAAAGCCGAGTGACCGGTACCGGCGTTGTTCCAGCCGTTGGAGCTTTCTTCGGCCACGCCATCGAGGCGCTCGACCATCTCCATCGACCAGTCCGGTTGCAGCTCATTGAGCCACACACCCAGGGTTGCACTCATGATGCCGCCGCCGATCAGCAGCACATCGACTTTCTTTGCCTCTTCCGCGTGAACGGAAGTGATCCCCATCGACAAAGCCAGCCCCAGCAGGGCAGTGTTTACTTTTTTAAACATCAGTAGCACCTATGATAAAACGCCATCCGCCCCACTGCCCCTGATCATGGGCAACCCTCAATCACGCTGCGCCAGGCAACGCACCGCGGGGTGTGCACATTCATTCGGGGACCGCAGGGTGGGCACACAAGGCCGACGTATCGACCTCACTTTTATGTCCCTTCTGCGCTGACTTCTTATCATTATTGGCTTCAGCTACCTGGGCGCCAGCTAACCACCGGGACGTATACGGGTGTACGTACTCGATAGAGGCTAGACCAAGATGGCGCGCAGAATATCACGCTCGGCGCCTTATATGGACTCAGCGGTCGGGCGGCCATCAGTTCGCCAGTTTTTAAGATCCGTCTCATGTGCCTCTAAATCACAGCATTGCACTATGGATTGGCTTACCTGACGGGTAGGCAGACAACCTTCCTTCTCTTAAAAGAGGCACTGCAATGCTGAACAAACTGAGCCAACTCACCCTCGCCTGCGGCGCTTGCTGGTTGCTGGCCGGCACCGCTCAGGCGGCGGACGGGCAGATCGAATTCACCGGTTCCGTCACCGATAACGCCTGCACCATCACCACCGGCGACGTGAACAAGTCGGTGACTCTGGACCCGGTGCGCATCGCTGACTTCGCGCCCACCGTGGGTTCGGTGCTCACCGATAAAGCTAAGCCGTTTTCCATCAGCCTGGACAACTGCAGCACCGCGACCCGTAAAAACGTCGCGATCACCTTCAGCGGCCAGCAAGACGCCAGCGACCCGACATTACTGGGCCTGACCGGTGAAAACCAGGTGCGCGGCATCGCGATCCAGATCACCGACTCCCGTAACGGCAACAAACTGCCACTGAACACGCCGACCGCCGATTACGACCTGCGTGCACAGTCCAATACCTTCGACTTTACCGCTGCCTACGTGCGCACCGTCGCCGACACCACCACCGGTGAAGGCGACGACGCGGTGACCACCTCCGGCATCAGCACCGGTCAGGTGCACGCGCTGGCCAGCTTCGACGTTACCTACAAGTAATTGCTCGTCAACACCGTGGGCCAGGCGTTCGCGCGCCGGCCCGCGGGCTTCCGGAGGTCCCCCTGTCATGCGTTTGAAAGTCTATCTTCTGCTCGCCCTGCTGCCGCTCTGGCACAGCGCCGCCAACGCCGCCGTCACCGTCGGCGCCACGCGACTGATCTACGACGGCGCTTCCAACGAAGCCAACCTGAGCGTCAGCAACCGCGACGACACCTCGCCTTACCTCGTGCAGTCCTGGGTCAGCCACTTCGGCAGTGGCAACGAGGAAAGCGTCGATAACTTTATCGTCACGCCGCCGCTGTTCCGGCTGGATGCCGACAAGGAAAATATCCTGCGCATCATTTTTACCGGTGGCCCAGAAGTGCCCCAGGACCGCGAAAGCCTGTTCCTGATGAACGTCAAGGCAATCCCGGCCATGAGCGACGATCAAAAAGGCAAGAACGTGCTGCAGATCGCGCTCAAGACCACGATCAAACTGTTCTACCGCCCGGCCGGCCTCAAAGGTTCGCTCAAGGACGCGGTGGCGCAAGTGAACTGGAAGGCCCAAGCGGGTGCATTGGCCGTCAATAACGCCTCCAAGCTGCACGTGGTGGTCAGCGAACTGAAGCTCAACGGCCTGCCGATCACCCAGGCGCCGGATGTGCTGCGCCCAGGCGAAGCGCGTGAGCTGCCGATCCAGGCAAAGGCCGGCGATGAAGTGCAACTGAGCTACATCGATGACTACGGCAGCATCGTGACCGCCCCCGTCATCCGCATTCACTGATACCCACGCGACAACCCCGGAACGCCTTTTCAGGAACGACCATGCTCCGTTCATTCCCAGTCATGCGCCGTTGCGCCGTGAAGGCTTTCGGCTGCCCGCTCGTGGCCGCCGCCGCCTTGCACCTGGCCCCCGCACACGCCGGCTACGAGTTCGATGCGTCGTTTCTCGAAATCGGCGGCGGGCAGAGTTCGGCCGCTGTGAAACAACAGGTCAGCGCCATGAGCGACGGCCAGTTGCCGGGGATTTACCGGGTGGATATCCAGCTCAACCAGCGCTCGATCGAACAGCGTGATGTGCGTTTCATCCGCGCCACCGGCACCCAGGAACGCTCGAGCACCGGCCTGTTCCCCTGCCTGGATGTCGAGTTCTTCCGCGCCCAGGGCGTGGCCGACACGGCCCTGCAAAACCGCACCGACGCCGACCCCACCTGCATTGCGTTCGATCAGGGCCTGGCCGGCGTGAGCTACGACTACGACTTCAACCGCCAGATCCTGTCGATTGAAATCCCACAGGCCTACCTGGGCAGCGTCCCTTTTGAAGTGCGCCGTCGGCAATGGAGTAACGGCGAACAGGTGGCCTTCACCAACTACAGCTTCACCGGCAGCACCGTGGAGTCCGATACCGGCCGCCGCCAGGACCAGTTCGGCAGCCTGAGGAGCGGCGTGAATGCCGGGGCCTGGCGCCTGCGCAATTTTTCGACCTGGCAAAAAGGCAGCACCACGCCCGGGCGCTGGGAGTCGCTGGAAACCTACGCCCAGCGCGACATGGGCAATATGATGGCGATCGCCACCCTGGGCGATTCCACCACCGAAGGCGACCTGTTTGACGCGATCCCCTATCGCGGGCTGGGCATCGCCTCTGATCTGGACATGCTGCCCGACCAGGCCCGCGAATTCGCCCCGGTGATTCGCGGCATTGCCAATGGCCGCTCGCGGGTGATCATCCGCCAGCGCGGCTATGTGATCCATGAGCAATGGGTGCCGTCGGGGCCGTTCGCCTTGACCGACCTGTACCCCACCGCCAGCAATGGCGACATCGAAGTCACCGTGGAAGGCCCGGACGGCCAGCGCCAGATCTACACCCAGTCGTTCTCGTCGGTGCCCTACATGCTGCGCGAAGGCCAGCAAAGCTATTCGGTATTCGCCGGCCAATACCGCCCGGCGCAATCGTCCTTTGTGCAGCAAACCCCAACATTTATCCAGGCCTCCCTACGACGCGGTTTGAGCGGCAGCACCACGCTGTTTGGCGGCAGCCTGCTGAGTAATCAATACAACGCCGGCCTGCTGGGTTTTGCCCACGACTTTGCCGGCTTTGGCGCGATCTCGGTGGACGTGACCCACGCCCGCAGCGACGCCGTGGGCCGGGAGAAAACCACGTCCAGCGGCCAGTCGTTTCGCTTTCGCTATTCCAAGTCCCTGGCGGCCACCGACACCAACTTCAGCCTGATCGGCTACCGCTACTCCACCGGCGGCTACTACTCGTTCAACGAAGCGCTGAACAGCCGCAGCACCGAGCAAACCCTGGACACGTACCGCAGCGGCCACATGAAAAGCAACTTCACCGCCAACGTGTCGCAGCAATTGGGCGGCTACGGCGGGGTCTATGCCAACGTGTCGAAAACCGCCTACTGGGACAAGAGCAAGGCCGACACCTCGATCCAATTGGGATACAGCGCGAGCGTCGGGGACATTTCCTACTCCCTTGGGCTGGGCCTGAACAAAGGCGCCAACAGCGACGACCGCAGCCTGTCCCTGAGCATCAGCATGCCCCTGGGCGGCACGCGCAGCCAGCGCGTTACGGCCAACATGAACCAGAGCGCGCGGGGCTCGGCATCACGCACCGCGACCCTGAGCGGCAACGCGTTCGAGGACGATACGCTGGCCTACAGCGCGGGTGTGTCGCAGCAAGTCAGCGGCGCGCAACGCCAGACCGGCGGCACCTTCGCCGCGCAATACGACGCGCCCAACGCGATTGTGCGCGGTGCCTATAACGAGACCACCGGCAGCCGCCAACTGGACATGGGCGTCGAAGGTTCGGTGGTGGCGTATGGCAGCAACCTGATGTTCAGCCAGCCATTGGGCGAAACCAATGTGATCGTCGCCACACCGGGCGCCGCCGACGTGGGCATCAGCAACAAGCGCGGTGTGCGCACCAACAGCAATGGCTACACCGTGGTGCCGCAGGCCCTGCCCTATCGCAAAAACCGCGTGTCGCTGGACACCCAGTCGATGCCGTCTGACGTCGACATCGCCGAGCCGGTGCAGGAAGTCACGCCAAACCGCGGCGCGTTTGTACTGGCCGACTTCGACACCCGGCGCGGCCAACGCATCCTGTTTCGCATCAGCGACACCCTTGGCGAAGCAGCGCCGTTTGCCGCCCGCGCCGAATTGTTTGCCCCGGATGGCCGCGCCCTCGGCAACACCCTGGTGGCCGACAAAGGCCGCGCGTTCCTGACCGGCGTGCCGCCCGAGGCGCGGTTGTTGGTCAGCGTCGACGGCCAGCCGTGGTGCAGCCGTGAATTGAAGCTGGACGAAACAGCGCCTGCCGACGGCGGCATCACCCAAATGAATATTCAATGTGAGCGCGCGGCCGGTGGGTCGGGTGCCAAGGATTCCTGACATGATCGTTAAAGCAACACATAAGGTGCGTGGACGGCTGATGCTTGCGCTGTTGTGCGCAGTATTGAGCTGCCTTTCACAACAGGCGCAAGCGTTGGTCGAAGGGAATCTCAACTGCACAGTGCCAGGCGTTCCGAGCGGCGGCTACACGTTTACACCGGGCCAGGCGATCAGGATCGTCTTCGAGGGCACGTGCACCGTTCGCCGCGCATTCCCCTATTCAGCCGGTTTAAATACGCGAATCAACTACATGAGCGGCCCGAATCAAGCCCCGTTGAGATGGTCCGACCCGTATAACAACATCTATTTATACGATCTGAATATCGGCCAATACAGCCGCAATTGCCTGGGCGGCTACTGCCGGCCTCTACCCCTTAATACTGTGGTGCCTTACCGCTACATTCTGGTGGGCACAGCACCCCAAACTGCAGGCACACGTTGGATAGGGGTGTTGCTGGGCGTTACCTCGGAAAACTGGCTGGGTTATGGCGAGTGGTTTCTTAACACAGGGTTTTCATACACCGTAGTCCCGCCTGCCTGCAGCCTGAGTTCACCCGGCAGCGTCAACCTGCGCTTCGGCTCTATCAGCAACAGCGACCTCAATAACCAGATGCAGTCGACCACAGTGTCAATTAAATGCTCGGCGCAGATGCGAGCCAACGTCTACCTGCTTCCAAACCAGACGGTAGTCAGCCCTACTACCGGTGTGACGCGCACCTCGCTGGCAGGTCTGAACATGCAGGCGCTGTGGACCGACACCCTGAACCCGGTGAACTTCACTACCCCGCGCTTTATGCAGTTACGCGTGGGCAGCAATGACGTAAACCTGAGCTTCAAGCCACAACTGGCGGCCGGGCAATCACCGACGGGTGCGTTTCAGAGCCAATACACGCTGAACATCGACTATCAATGAGGGCCTTGCCATGAAAACTCCACTGCTCGCCCTGATGCTGCTCAGCAGCACCGCTCACGCTGCCGACGTGGTGAATATCACCGTCAGCGGCACCCTCACCCGCCCACCGTGCGTATTGAGTACCGGCACAACCCTGACCGCCGCATTTGGCGACGTGCGTACTGACCAGGTGGCGACCACCGGCACTGTGGAAGTGCCGGTGCGCTTGAAGTGCTCGTCGGGTTCTTCGCTAAATGTCAGCTTCACGTCCAATAACGGCACCTACACCTCCACCGTGGCCAAGACCACGGCGGATAACCTCGGTGTGTCGTTGCTGTGGGCGGACAACACGGCGGCAAACCTCAATGGCACCGTCAAGAAATACACCAACCTCAGCGGCGACGTGGATATCAGCCTCAAGGCGCAACTGGTCGAACGCGGCACGCTGGCGCCGGGCGCGTTCACCTCGTCGATGGTCATGACCCTCAATTACCTATGAAAGCGCTCGCCTGGATGCTGCTGGCCGTAGCCAGCACCGCCCTTGCGCAAGCGGCGGAAGAAGCGCAGATCGACGTCAGCGGCAAGCTGACCGCACCGCCGTGCACCGCAAGGTTTCCGAGTACGCAACAGGTGGACCTGGGCAAGGTCAACCTCAACCAGTTGGCCGACGGCAGCACCGTCGCCACCGATGTGCCGCTGGTCTTCGACTGTCAGGCGGGCGCTCAGGTCGAGCTGAGTTTGTCGGCGGGCATGGCCCGGGCCCTCACCGTCAGCCCGGTGCTGCTCACCAATCTCCCATCCCTGGGGTTGCAGGTGCAATTGCGTGACAAGACCGACAAGCCGGGGATCGGCCTGGGCCAAACCGGCACCTGGCCGGTAGAAGACGAACCGTTGGCGCTGACCCTGCGCGTCAAGCCCGTGTCCCTGGGCGAGCTGCCCGAGGCGGGTAGCTACAAAGCCACCCTGTTGATGCAGATGACGTACCGCTGATTACTGAAACTGCCGGGCTTCGATGCAATAGGTCAGCAGCGCCTGGTCACTGTCCACCTCCAGCTTGCGCATGGCCGAAATCTTCTGCGCGCTGACGGTCTTGTTGCTGCGGCTCAACTGCCGCGCGATATCGCTCACGCTCATGCCCGTCACGAATAAACGCAGCACTTCCATCTCCCGTGGCGACAGGCTCTGGAAGCGCGCCTGCACCTGGGTCACATTGGCCAAGACCGAAGTCGCGGCGGGCTCCGGTGCGCGGTAACTGCGCTGGGCACTGATCGCGCCGAGGGCCTTTTCGATCTCGCCGTGCAGGTGGTTCTTCTGGATCACCCCGGCCACACCCAATTCCTGCAAGCGGGTGAGAATCAGGCTGTTGGAAATCATGGTCAGCACCAGCACCTGGGTCGCGGGAAAGTGACGCAGGATGTACTCGATCAGCTTCAACCCATCGCCATAGGTGTCGTCACCCGGCATGTTGAAATCGGTGATCAGGACTTGCGGCCGGTGCTTGCGCAACTGCTCGATCAGTTGACTGGAACTGACCGCCTCGCCCACCAGGCTGTAGCGTGAATCACGCTGCACAATTTCGCGCACGCCCACCAGTACGATCGGGTGGTCATCGGCGATCACAACGTTCATTTCTCGCATTCTTTATCTTCCTTGTAATGGGCTTTCATCAAGTTTGCGACTCTGCCAGCAAGCACTGCGCAACCGCTGTAAGCCGTGCGCACACGCCTCGAATCTGCGTGGTGGCGTATGTATCCAGCGGTGCGTCGTACAGGGTGTTCTCCCATGCCTGACAAGCGCTGGACAGTTCCCCGGCACGCACACTGGCCAGCGCGCCGTTGAGGCTGTGCAAACGCTCACGTACGAGGGTGGCATCGCCGGCCGTCAGGCCTTGTTCGATCTGCTGCACATCCACCAGCAACGTGTCGGCCATCAGTTGGCGCATGGCCGGGGAAAGCTCGATCCAGCCTTCGCGGTCCCGGTCCACCTGCACCACCGGCAAGGCCGTGGCTCGCCGGCAGTGCGCCATTAACGCCTGGCGCAGCATGCTCAGGCTCAGCGGTTTGACCACCCACGCGTTCATGCCCACCGCCAGGCAACGCTCGCCCTCCTCGCGCAGGGCATTGGCGGTGACGCCGATGATCGGCACCTGGACGCCTTGTTCACGCAACGCGCGGGCCAGGTCGTAGCCGTTGAGGCGCGGCATATTGATGTCGGTGATCACCAGGTCGAACGGCTGCGAACCCCAGATTTGCAGCGCATGCTCGCCGTCACGCGCTACGGTGGGGTGGGCGCCAAGGGCCTCGAGCTGTTCTTGCAGCACGGCCTGGCTGACCGGGTTGTCTTCGGCGACCAGCACGCGCACGTTCAGGCACGGTGCGTCCAGGCACGGCGGCATCGGCGGTTGTTCCGCAGAGGGCAGGGTTTCCTGAAGCACCGGCAAGGTGATGAACAGCGAAAAACTGCTGCCCAACCCTGGCTCGCTGACCACGCGCATGCTGCCGCCCATCAACTCACTCAAGCGCGAGCAGATAGACAGGCCCAGGCCGGCGCCATTGCCGTCCTGGTCGCCCGCTACCTGATAAAACGGCTTGAACAACTGGTCCAGCGCCTTTTCCGGAATGCCCACGCCGGTGTCAGTGACCTGCCATTGCAGGGTCACTTTATCGTCAAGTAGTTGCTGCACCATCAGGCGCAAACGCACGCGCCCGGAGTCGGTGAACTTGATCGCGTTGCCCAGCAGGTTATGCAGGACCTGCCGGATGCGGCCAGCATCGCCAAGCAGTTGCGGCGGTAGCAGCGGGTCGATCTCGGCATCGATCTGCAAGCCTTTATTGCGCGCGGTCGCGCTGAACGCCAACACCGATTCCGCCACCAACTGGCCCGGGCTGAACGGCGCCGCTTCCACGGCCATTTGCCCGGATTCGATTTTCGATACATCCAGTACGTTGCTGATCAACTGGAACAGCACAGTGGACGAACCCTGGATAATTTCCAGGTAGTGGCGCTGGCGCTCGCTCATGTCGGTCAGGGCCATCAGTTCCAGATTGCCGAGCACGCCGTACAGCGGGGTGCGGATTTCATGGCTCATGGTTGCCAGGAACACGGTTTTGGCCTCGTTGGCTTCGGTGGCTTCCTGGCGCGCCTGGGTCAGCAACTGGGCCTCGTCCACGTGTCGGGTGATGTCGTTGCAGCCGCAGAGGAACACGTCCTCACCTTCGTACCGCGCCGCCACCACCACGACCTGCAAGTACCGCCCCTCCACCGCCAGGCACATCTCGCCGGGGGTATCCGGGCCATCGTTGGCCTTGAGCACGTCGAGCAGCGGTGCGGTGCCCTGCAATTGCAGCGCGCGCTGGTTTTCCAGGAGTAACTGGTGATCGCTGCGGCGCACTACGCACAATCCCACCGGGGCGTTGTGCAGCATGATGCGGTTGAATGCCTCGCTCTCGAACAGACGCTCCTGCGCGCGTTGCGCCGGGCTGACGATGCGGGTCTTGTACCAATGGTTGATCCACCAGCCCAGCAGCACGGCCGCCAGAAACGTCAGGCCAAGGCCCAGCAGCGGCCATTTGGCGTAGCGCAGGAAATCCTGATAGCTGATGGCGTACAGGCCGGTCCAGTGCTCGCCACCCTCGCTGAGCATCTTGAAGCGCAAACCCTGGCTGTTGAAGCTCAGGCCCAGGGGCGCCATGTGTTCATCGCCGAGGCTGCCGAGCAACACGTCGCCCTGGGGCGAGATCAGGGTGAACTGGTTGTAGACCGACAGTTGCAGTACTCGCTCGATTTCGTCGACCTGCGAGGTGTCCACCACCGCCGCCAGCGTGAGCAGGCCCTGAGGCTGATTGGCCGGCAATACGGCGGCAGGCGCGTCGAGGCCGATCATCGCGACCACGCTGCGGCTGTTCTGGTACAACTGCGGCGGCGCACGCATCCAGCGCACGCGGCTGTCGGTCAGCAGGAGGCTTTGGCTCTGTTGCAGTTGCTGCAAGCGGCTCACCACGTCGCGGTACTGCTCGCGCAACAATGGCTGGTGCTGGCGCAAGCCGCCCACGCCGGGCACGGCCAGGCTGGCGACGGCATTGGGGGTGAACACGAACAGCTGCGGCGAGGCGTAAAACGAGCTGGCCCAGTAGCCGCCGTAGTAGTCAGTCAGTTGCACGCCAAACGCCAGTGCCCGGCGCGTGTCATCCGCCGAGAACGTCTCGGCGTGGGACAAGGTGAAGGGTAGCGACATCGCAAACCCCTTGGCCTGCAACACCACCTGCCCGCCTTCGTGCTGCAACTCCACCACCGAGGTCGACTGCACGGCCGGCAGCGGCGGCGCGTTGCTGCGGCTGTAGCCACTGGCCACGTTGCGCAGGAACGCCTCGTGCTCATGGATGATCTCCACCACGCGGGCGAAGTGGAACTCGACCTTTTCCTGTTCAGCGTCGAGCAACCGCGACACCGCCCAATAGCAACTGCTGGACAGCAACAAGGCGAGCCCCGTGAGCAATAACAGGGCTTTGTTCAAGCGTTGAGAGCTTTGCGCCAGCTTGTCCAGGCGCAGACTTGCATGTTTCATCGTCAGTACCGCAGAAGCCTGAATCAGGATATGGGGCCTATGCTTGATCCCGGCATTGGCCAATAACGCCCGGCTGACCGGGCGACCCTTCCTTCGGGCTTCTTGACTGTGTGACCCTGGCCACTCACATAAGTGCTGGCGCAGGGCCATCCTCGATTAACAGGGCGCTGAATTTTTCCGCCGCCACGGCATGGGAGATCAGGAAACCCTGCACCTGATCGCAGCGGATACGCCGCAACATCGCCAGCTCCGCCTGGGTCTCGGCGCCCTCGGCGATGGTGGTCAGCCCGAGTTTGCGGCCCAGCTCGACAATGCTTTGCAAGGCCGACGCCAGGCTTTCGTTCTCGGCACAGCCATGCACCAGTGACCGGTCGATCTTGACCTCGTTGAACGGCGTCGACACCAGGTTGAAGTAGGAACTGAACCCCTTGCCGAAGTCATCCTGCGCCAACCCAAAGCCCATCATGCGCAAGCGACATGCTCCAGCGTAGTAGTTACTGGGCAGCCGTGTGGTGGAGCTTTCCATCAATTCGAAGGTAATTTGCCGGGGTTCGGCGTCGCGGCTTTGCACCTGGGCAAGCAGGCGGTCGACCAGGTCGCTCTGGTCGAGCAAATGCGTGGGCAGGTTGATCGACACCGGCAGCCGGTAACCGAGTTGCGCCCACTGGGCCTGGGCGATGAGGGTTTGGCCGAGAATGCAGGTGAGCAAGCGGGTTTCCAGGTCAAGGCGCTCGATGTCGTCAAGAAACGCGCCGGGCATCAATAACCCTTCCACCGGGTGCACCCAGCGTGCCAGGGCTTCGGCGCCCACGATGCGCCCGTCATGCAGGGATTTTTTCGGCTGGAACCACGCCTGGATTTCACCATTGGCCAAGGCGCGCTCAAGGTTCTCCCGGGCATGGCTGACACCCCGGTGGCAACACGGCGTGCGCGCCTGCTCGGCGAGTTTGTCGAGGCAATCGCGCAGGGTGCGCACCTCGCGTTCGCGCACCGGCTTGGAGATTAGCCCGGCGACGGTCAGGCCGAGGTTCCCGGCCACCTGCCCGGCGCCCACCAGCATGCGCCGCGACGCCACGCTCATCAGCGCCAGCGCAGGCGGCGCGTGCATGCGGGCCAAGTGCTGGATCAGTTGCACACCGTCCATCCCCGGCATCATCAAGTCGCTGAGCAGCAGATCGTAGCGCTGTCGGGCCAGGCGTTGCAGCGCGGTGGCGCCATCCCAGACCACATCGACGTCAAACCCGCCGATGGCCTGGAAGACGTTGATCAAGTACTCATGCTGGAAAGGATGGTCTTCCACGATGAGTACGCGATAGGCGCTCAAAGCACCCTCCTCTGATAGCGATGCAGGCACTGGTAGAGGGCGCGCAGGGTGAACGGCTTGACCAGGCAATGATCCATGCCAGCGTTCAGGCAGCGCTCGGCTTCGTCGAGCATCGCGTTGGCGGTGGCCCCGATGATCGGCAGTGAGCAACCCAGGCGACGCAGTTGTTCGGTGAGTTCATAGCCGTTCATGCGTGGCATGTTGACGTCGGTGAGAATCATGTCGAACGCGGTATCACCCCACAATGACAGCGCTTCAATGCCGTCGCCGGCCAGCACCACGCTGCAGCCGAGCTCTTCCAACTGGTCGCGCAGGATCAACTGGTTGATCAGGTTGTCTTCGGCCACCAGCAGGCGCAGGTTGAGGCTGAACTCGGTGGGCTTCTCGCTGATCCTCGGCGACAACAACTCTTCGCTGCCCTGGGCGCGGCTGACCGCGCGGTTGAGCGCCTGCAGGTTGTTCAGGCCGATCTGCCAGGGATAAGCGCCATGCTCGTCGACCGCGGCCATCACCCGCGGCCCGGACCAATGCAGCAACTGGTCGGGCTCGGTCGGGCCGGGATACAGCTCGACCAATACCGCGCCGGGGTCGGCCTCGGCGGACTCCGGCGCACCGAGTTGCGCGCGCGCGCCCCAGCGACGCAACCAGCCGCCAACACTTTCCGCCAGCTCACGCACCGGCGACACCACATACACCCGCTCGCCGAGCAGCGGCTGCGCCCAGGGAGCCTGGTCGTCGTCGTTGACTTGCTCCAGCGGCAAGGTGAAGGAAAAGCTGCTGCCCAGGCCCGGTTCGCTGACCACCCGCAAGGTGCCGTTCATCAAGTGCATCAGGCGCTTGCAGATCGACAAGCCCAGGCCGCTGCCGGCGACCACATTCGCATTGCCGCTGACCTGGAAGAACGGCTCGAACAGGTACCGCTGGTCTTCCTCGGCGATGCCCTTGCCGGTGTCGACTATCTGCCACTGCAACATCGTGCGCTCGCCTTCACGGCTTTCCAGGCGCAGACGCAAGACAATCCGGCCGCTTTCGGTGAATTTCAGCGCGTTGTTCAGCAGGTTATTCAGGATCTGGCGGATGCGTGTGACATCCCCGCTCACGTGGTCGGGCAACTGCGGGTCGAGGCAGGCGAACAACTGCAGGCCCTTGCTTTGGGCGGCGCCTGCGTAGCCCTGGATCACTTCCTGCACCAACTCGATCGGTGAGAACGTGCTGAACTCTAGGGACAGTTGTCCCGCTTCGATTTTCGACACGTCCAGCACATCGCAGATCATTTGCAGCAAGTTCGCCGACGAGCCCTCGATGGCATTCAGGTAGCCACGCTGCTGGCTGTTAAGGTCGGTGCGCGCAAGCAATTCCAGGGTGCCCAGCACGCCATACAATGGCGTGCGGATTTCATGGCTCATGGTTGCCAGGAACAGGGTCTTGGCCTCATTCGCCGCGTCCGCCAGCGTGCGCGCCTGCTGCAGGGCCAACTCCACCTGCTTGCGTTCGGTGATGTCGCTGAAGGCGCAGATCAGCACCTCCTCACGCTGGTAACGGGTTGGCGCGAAACTCAGGTACAGGTGACGACCGTCGGCCATTTGCAGCTCGTCGGTGCTGCTTTGTTCCGACTCATCGAACGCGCGGCGAATCCAGCCGTGACACAGTTGCTGGCGCTCGTGGCCGTTGCCCAGCCATTGCCGGGACAGGGGGTTTTCCAGCACTACCTCGCCGTCGCTGCGGCGCAGCACGCACAAGGCCACTGGCGCGATGCGAATCACCGCACTGCTGAATGCCTCACTCTCCACCAGCGCTTCGATGCGATTGGCTGCCGGGATAATCAAACGCTGATCGATGCGCCGCACCAACCGCACCATCAACAAGCTGGCCGCTGCGCACAACAGCAGGCACAGCAACAACGGCATGGCCAGGCTGGGCAACAGTGAACTCAGCTCCAGGCTGTAGACGATCTGCCACTGGGAGTAACCCAGGTGCTTGCGAATGGCCAAGCGATCCGGCAGCCAGCGGCTGCCTTCCCAACCAAAGCTGGCCGTGGCGTGATACTGGCGCAGCACCTGCGCAGCCGACGGTTGATGAGGCGTGCTGCTGAAAATCAGCTGCCCGGCGCCGTCAAGCAACATGAAGTCCCCGGCTTTTTCATGCTGCAGGGCGTTGATCAGGTCCGGGCCGTCCACCTCCAGCCCGAGCCAACCCGACGTGGGGCTACGGTCGTCGAGGCGGGTGAAGATGTATAGCGGTGAATCCAGGCGGCTCTGCTCAGTCAGCCACAACTCATCGCTGACCGAGACCTTGCCGGTGTCCACCGCCATCAACCGCTGCAATACCGGCTGCGGCACATTCTCCGGGGCCGCCCCAACGGTAAACAGGCGCTCCACCACCGGCTCGGCGCGCTGCGCGACGTAGATCAGGTTGACCTGGTTGACCTGCAGGTAATCAAGCAGGCGCCTAGTCAGCCAAAGGCTCCAGATATTGCCCGCCTCGCCCAAGGTGATGTGCAACTCTTCGGCCGGCACATTATTGAGGTTGCCCACGGGTGGCGTGACATGACGAACCGTCGACAGGCCGAGGCTTTTGAGCAGCGTCTGGCGGCTGACAAAAAAACTCTGCGCATCGGAAATCGCCTCATTCATATAACTGCGCCGTAGCGAAATTTCCTCATTCAACGCCGCACGCAAGTAGCTGTAGGCACCCACATACACGCCGAGCACCAATGCCAGGGCAAACAGCCGCAACAACTTGCGCGCGGCCTTGGGCGTCGAAAAAGAAGAGTCGAGTGGTTGCAGGAAATGTTTGAGCTTCATCGCCAAAAGAGTAAGCGTGGCGAGAGGGTAGTTGAATAAGACGGATCTCAAAGCCCCGCACTGCTTACGCCGATGGAACTCTCGCGCAACACGCTGTTCTAGACACCTTCGCCGCTGCTTGCGTAGCATCGACGGCTGTCCTTCGTGCACTTCATCAAACAGAGTTACCCATGACTATCCAGCAAACACCCGGGCACGTGCTGCCCGCGCGCAGCGCCGCCAAAATGGAAGCGGCCATGGCCGTGGGCGCCTTTGCGATCGGCACCGGCGAATTCGCCATCATGGGGCTGATGCCCGACATCGCCCACAACCTCAATCTCAGCGAACCGCAAGTGGGCCACGCCATCAGCGCCTATGCGCTGGGCGTGATGGTCGGCGCCCCGCTGCTGGCGATCCTCGGCGCCAAGTTGCTGCGTAAACACATGCTGCTATTGCTGATGGGCCTTTATGCCCTGGGCAACCTGGCCACGGCGTTTACCCCGACCTTCGGTTCGCTGGTGGCCTTCCGCTTTATCAGCGGCCTGCCCCACGGCGCCTACTTCGGCATCGCCGCCGTGGTCGCCTCCAGCATGGTGCCCAACGACAAACGCGCTGGCGCCGTCGCCCGCGTGATGATGGGCCTGACCCTGGCCATGCTGCTCGGCAACCCCATCGCCACCTTCCTCGGTCAACATTTTGGCTGGCGCTCGGCGTTTGCACTGGTCAGTGCTATCGCCCTGTGCACCATCGCGCTGGTCTGGCAATTCGTACCGGATCGCCACGACGAACCCCGCAGCGACCCGCGCAAAGAACTGCGCGCCTTCACCAAACCGCAGGTGTGGATGGCGCTGTCCATTGGCGCTATTGGTTTTGCCGGGATGTTTTGCGTGTTCAGCTACCTGGCGCCGACCATGCTCGAAGTGACCAAAGTCTCGCCGCAGTGGATCCCATTCGGTCTGGCCGCGTTTGGCGTAGGCGGCATCATCGGCAACATCGCCGGCGGCAAGCTGTTTGATCGCCTGCAATTTCGCGCAGTGGGCTGGATTATGGTGTGGTCGATGGCCGTGCTGATCTTCTTCACCTTCGCCGCGAGTTCGCTGTGGAGCGTACTGCTGGGCATCGGCCTGGTCGGCACCATGATCGCCATGGCCGCGCCGCTGCAAATCCGCTTGATGGACATTGCGCATGAAGCACCGAGCCTGGCGGCGGCGTCCAACCACGCGGCGTTCAACCTGGCGAATGCGCTGGGGCCGTGGTTCGGTGGGATGGCGATTACGGCGGGGTATGGGTGGACCAGCACGGGCTACATTGGCGCGGCTACGGCGCTGGTAGGCTTGGGCATCTACCTGATCGCCCGACGTATGAAAGGCGGTCACTAAAGCCCTCCCACGATCCAATGTGGGAGCGGGCTTGCTCGCGAAAGCGGTGGGTCAGTCACTGAGTAAATGACTGCCCCACCCGCTCAGTCAGTCATCATGCATCAACCCCGAACCATACTCCCCGTAACTGCTCCCCAGCGCGTTGCCGCCAAAATTCATCTTGGCGGCCTTGCTGGGGCTGTGGTCGCCAAAGGCTTGGCATCCCCCTGAATAACAAGGGTCGCTGCTCAGGTCGCTACTCATGCCAGATGAACCCGAAGAACAAGCGGCCAAGAGCAACATGCCTGCGACCATCACGACTTTGACGAGGTTGGAGATCATTTTTTCAGTTCCCTTTGGGCTTATGGGCTGAGCGTAGGCCTCAATGCCGGTGAGAATTATGAAACTTTGCCGTAGGACAGGATCGGTTCAGGTTGATGTCGTTTTGGCGACGAATTATCCAGGCACATATTCTGATTGGCGATATCAACAGTTAGCCCCTACATATTAAAGCCGACCAGGCATCAATTCAGATGAACCTGCGGCCTACGTAGAGGGAAGCTCAAGTAATGGCTAAAGACGAAAAAACCAGTGAAAGCATCGCTTCAAAAGCAGCCAAGCTGCTGGCGGATCCCACCACTCCGCCGGATGTGAAATCTGTGGCGGCTTCGGCGCTGACTCAGGCGCCCGACAAAAAGAAGAAATAAGCTGAAAACCGTGCCAGGGTGGCTGGAGCTCTGGCACTGGCCACCACGGCACCACGCCCATTCCTGTTAAACTGTCCGCCCTTCGCCTTATCCATCTCAGACCCTAATGTCCTCACCTATAGCACCAACGCCATCGTTCTCCCGTCGCTTCTCCGTTGCTCCGATGATGGATTGGACTGACAGGCACTGCAGATACTTCCTGCGCCTACTCTCCAAAAACGCCCTCCTCTATACCGAGATGGTCACCACCGGCGCAATCCTCCATGGCGACCACGAACGCTTCCTGCGCCACAACGAGGCCGAGCACCCGCTTGCCTTGCAGTTGGGCGGTAGCGTCCCTGCGGACCTGGCAGCCTGCGCCCGCATGGCCCAGGACGCCGGTTACGACGAAGTGAACCTCAACGTCGGCTGCCCCAGCGACCGGGTGCAAAACAACATGATCGGCGCGATCCTGATGGCCCACCCTGCGTTGGTGGCGGATTGTGTGAAGGCAATGCAGGACGCGGTCTCGATCCCGGTAACGGTTAAGCACCGCATCGGCATCAACGGCCGGGACAGTTATGCCGAGCTGTGCGATTTCGTCGGCCAGGTGAAGGACGCGGGCTGCACCAGTTTCACCGTGCATGCGCGAATCGCCATTCTGGAAGGGCTCTCACCGAAGGAAAATCGGGACATCCCTCCCTTGCGCTACGACGTCGCCGCCCAGTTGAAGCAGGATTTCCCTGAACTGGAGATCATCCTCAACGGCGGCATCAAGACCCTCGAACAGTGCCAGGAGCATTTGCAGACGTTCGATGGCGTGATGCTGGGTCGCGAGGCTTATCACAATCCGTATTTGCTGGCCGAGGTGGATCAGCAGCTGTTTGGCAGCACGGCACCTGTGATCACCCGTGCCGAGGCGTTGGCGCAGTTGCGTCCTTATATTGCCGAACACCTGGCGACAGGTGGCTCGATGCATCACATCACGCGCCACGCGCTGGGGCTGGGGACGGGTTTCCCGGGGGCGCGGAAGTTTCGGCAGTTGTTGTCGGTGGATATTCATAAGGCCAGTGATCCGCTGGCGTTGCTGGATATGGCCGGGGAGTTGTTGGAGGGGCGGTGATTTGGGTGTCAGTGGGTTTATTGGGTGGCTGACACGACGCCTTCGCGAGCAAGCCCGCTCCCACATTTGGATGGGGGGATGTCAGGAAGATGGGGCAAGACTGCTCCCACCGTTTGATCGGGTGGTCATCGGGCAGTTGGGTTGAACCTGCTGGCTGTTTTGGCCTCCTATTGAGCATTGGCCGGTGATTCAAACGGCTGTTTTCAGGTTGTTGCCCTCGCAAACGATCGAATGCATTTGCGCCCTTGAGCGGCTGTCAGCGCTCGGGTAATGTCATCAGACCCACAGGACAGAGCACGCCCATGACTTCCAAGCTGGAACAACTCAAGCAATTCACCACTGTAGTAGCCGATACCGGCGATTTTTCTACCCTCGCCAAGCTCAAGCCACAAGACGCCACTACCAACCCTTCCCTGCTGCTCAAGGCCGCGTCGATCCCAGGCTATGCCAAGCTGCTGGATGAGGCTGTTGCCGACTGCAACGGCGATGTAGGCCTGGCCAGCGACCGTTTTGCGGTAGCCGTCGGCCAGGAAATCCTGAAAGTGGTGCCCGGCCGCATTTCCACCGAGGTGGATGCCCGTCTGTCGTTCGACACTGACGCCGTCCTCAAGCGCGCCCATCGCCTGATCGACCTGTACGACAAGGCCGGCATTGGCCGTGACCGCGTGCTGATCAAGATCGCTTCCACCTGGGAAGGCATCCGCGCCGCCGAGCAGCTGGAAAAGGAAGGCATCCAGACCAACCTGACGCTGCTGTTCTCCTTCGCCCAGGCCGTGGCTTGCGCCGAAGCAGGCGTGTTTCTGATTTCGCCGTTCGTGGGCCGTATCTACGACTGGTACAAGAAGGCCAACGGCAACGACTACACCGGCTCCGAAGATCCGGGCGTGCAGTCGGTGACGCGCATCTACAACTACTACAAGGCCAATGGCTACAAGACCGTGGTGATGGGTGCGAGCTTCCGTAACCTGAGCCAGATCGAAGAGTTGGCCGGTTGCGACCGCCTGACCATCAGCCCGGACCTGCTGGAAAAACTCGCAGCCGACAACGGCAAGCTGGAACGCAAATTGTCGCCAGGCCATGCGGGCGAAGCTCGGGTGCACTTGACCGAAGCGCAGTTCCGTTGGGAATCCAACGAAGATGCAATGGCCACCGAGAAACTGGCCGAGGGCATTCGTCAGTTCGCCCGCGACCAGGAAAAACTCGAAGCGCTGTTGACCGCCAAGCTCTAAAAACGGCGGCGACAAAAAGGGCGGCACCTGTGAGGGTGCCGCCCTTTTTTTGTATTAGCCGATTTCGAGCCGAACTCAGTTAAAAATGTGGGAGGGGGCTTGCTCCCGAATACAGGGCGTCAGTCGCTACATTCACTACTGACCCGCCGCTTTCGGGAGCAAGCCCCCTCCCACACTTTGACAGTGTTTCAGCTGGAAATTAGTGCCGCTCCAGCGCATTCACCAGGTCGTGGAACGCCTCGCGGTTGGAGTCGTTCAAGCCCATCAGGATCTTGTGGGCTTCCAGTACCTTGACCCGTACCACTTCCTCGGACTGGTCCTGGGACGGCAGGTCGGTCAGGCATTCCGGGCACGGGATCGGGCGGTCAACGATGTTGAACACTTGATCGAAGCCCATGGACTGCAACAGACGGGTGATGTCTTCGTGGGTGGTGACGACGGTCGGCAGCAGTCCGACCTTCTGCCGAGACAGAATGGACAACTTGGCCAACAGCCCAAGGGTGGTGCTATCGATGCTGCGGGTTTCGGTCAGATCGATCACGATCGCCGAGAAATTCAAGGCTGTGAAGATCCGCTCAATCGTCGCATCCAGCGCCGAACACAAGGTCAGGCGCACTTCACCGACAAACTTCAGGACAAAAGTCCCGTCTTGCTCGGCGAATTGGATTCTTCCGGTACTCATCAAAGATTCCTGCTCAACACCAATAGGGCGATATCATCCGGCATCTCCCCTAGCGTGGCCAATCCAAAAACCTGCCGCAGGCCATCCAGGCTGCCGCCCGCCGACCTGACCCGTTGGGGCAAGGCGGCTTCTTTCTCTTTGAGTGTAGGCTCTGGCAAAAGGTCCAGGATACCGTCGGACATCAGCGTCAGGCTGAACGTCGGCGGCAATTCCAGGATGTGGTCTTCGTAGGTGGCTTCATTGAACAAGCCAACCGGCAAACCACGCCCTTCCAGGTAGCGCACACTGTCTGGAGTGTATAAAACCGGCAATGGCAGGTGACCGCCAATGCTGTAGGTCAAAAGACCTGTTTCTTCATCAATCACGCCGCCGACCATCGTCACGTGCTTGCCCAGCTTGCAGCTGATCAGGCCCCGGTTGATGTGGCCCAGCACTTGCGAAGGGGTGAACTCCGGCAAGGTGCCATTGCGCTTGGATTCGAACAACAGCCGTGTAGTCATGAACTTCAACAACACGGTCACGAATGCGGAGGAGGCGCCGTGGCCGGAAACGTCGGCCAGGTAGAACGCGACACGCCGCTCATCAACGCGGAAGTAGTCGACGAAATCACCCGACAGGTACAGCGACGGGATGATCTGGTGGGCAAACTTGAACTCGTCGATGCTCCACGGGCTCACCGGCAGCATGTTCATCTGCACCTGGCGACCGGCGTTCTGGTCTTCCTGGAGCAGGTTCAGGCTGGCTTCGAGTTCGCGGTTGGCGGTTTCGAGCTTTTCACGGTAACGCTGGTTTTCCAGCAGCAGCCGTGCACGATCCAGGGCACGACGCACCGAGTGCTCCAGCACAGCCAGGTCTTCCAGGGGCTTGATCAGGTAGTCGGCAGCGCCGAGGCGCAAGGCCTCGACGGCATCGTTCATCACGCCGGCACCGGACACGACAATCACCGGCGTCTGCGGGGCGATGTCGGTTACCTGGCGGATCAGCTCAAGGCCGCCCACCTGGGGCATGCGCAGGTCGCAGATCACAAGGTCGGGCTTGTCGCGCTCGAATACCTGGAGACCCTGGAGGCCGTTGCTGGCCTGCAGGACGCTGAAGCCACTGTCTTCCAAATAGGCCGCAAGACTCGCGCGCACTACTTCGTCGTCATCGATTATCAGCAGCGTGGCACTGGTTTTCTGCATGTGGGCAAACGGCGCCAGAATTAGGTTGGCGTAGGCAGCTCGACAATGGCCGGGCTTACTACTGGATTCGCTTTCTAGCCTCTCTGTCCTACAAAACGCCGAGTTATTGCCGACGCACAAAGGTAAAGCAGAGGTGCCCTTCTAAGGCGCAGACGGTACTCCCATCCGCCAGGGGTTTCAAGCTCACGGCGATGGTCGCCGGGCGTCTTTACATCGCAAATCACCAGTAGTTATAAGAACGCATAAAACCGCGACTTAAAGTAAGCACGTAACCCACGGATAAACCTCGAATGCCGCCCACAAAAAAGGCGACCCGAGGGCCGCCTTCTTCTTTCAAGCCTGGGGCTTAAAAGTCGTCTACAACCTTGCCATCCTTGACCTTAAACTCGCGATTCTGCAAGTAGGCGTTGCGGATGAAGGTGTATTTGTCGCCGCTGATCAGCTTCTCGGAGGACAGCAGGCTGGCACGCGTGTCGACGATATTCAGGCCGAAGGTGCTGTTGCGCCAGCCGATATCGTTCATGTAGCGGTATGGCTGGGTGTAGCTGTCCACGTATTTGGACGGCGCGTCACGCAGGGTGCTTGGGCCCAGCAGTGGCAGCATCACGTAAGGACCGCTGTCGACGCCCCAGTAGCCGAGAGTCTGGCCGAAGTCTTCGTCGTTGCGTTGCAGCCCCATTTTGGTGCCGACATCAACGAAACCCAGCACGCCGAACGTGGTGTTCATCAGCAAGCGGGCAGTGTCGACGCCTGCAGCGTGGGGCTTGAGTTGCAGCACGTCGTTGGCAAAGTTGCCGACGTCGCCGATGTTGCGGAAGAAGTTGTGGATCCCGTCCTGCACGAACTGCGGGGTCACGAACTGATAGCCTTGAGCCAATGGCTTGAGGGCATAGGTATCAACGGTATCGTTGAAGGTGAAGATCGGGCGGTTGACGCTTTCCCATGGATCATCTTCCGAGGCCGCCTGGGCTACGAAAGGAACCAGCAAAATACTCGCACATACGGACAGCTGAGCTAGACATTGGCTCCAGCGCATAGCTTGAACTCCTTGAATGGTCTGTCATGGGCGCTATGCCCTGAATGAGGCCGTCAGTATATGACGGAAGTGTCAGATTAGGCAGCCTTGCAGAAATGTCATTCAGCAAATGCACAAAATTCCTACAATTGCTGCGGGTGTAACTTGCTTGTCACCCAAGTCCGGTAGCGTCACTGCTATTTCAGGGACGTCGAAATGCCACACGCCGAGATTGTTAGTGCCAGCACCCCGTCCTTGACGGCCGTACTGTTCGGGCTTAGTGGCTGCCTGGTGGACTTTGGTTCCCAGGCCCGCGCCGATTCCGCGCCTTCCAGCGATACCCATGTCACTGTCGGCGCTCTGAAGATCCTGCGCAGCCTCGAAGAACAGCGCGTCCCTTGTGCATGGCTGGACGAGTTGCCGGCGTCGGTTTCCACACCGCTGGCCGCCGGGCTACCCCGCTGGATCAAGGCTGCCAAGCCCTCCTCCACCCGCTGGCCGGCGCCTCACGCCTGCTGGCAGGCCCTGATGGAACTGAATATCGAACGCCTGGAAGGCTGCGTCCTGGTCAGCGGCGAGCCACGCCTGCTGCAATCGGGGCTCAATGCCGGGCTGTGGACCATCGGCCTGGCGTCCTGTGGCTCACTGTGCGGGCTTTCGCCGCAGCAATGGCAAGCACTCACCGAGAAGGAACGCGAGCATAAGCGCGCCAAAGCCACTGTCGCGCTCTATGGCCTGGGCGTGCATTCGGTGATTGACCACCTGGGCGAACTGCAGACCTGCCTGGCCGACATCAGCCTGCGCCAGCTCAAAGGCGAGAAGCCCTGATCGAGATCATGCACAGTAGGCGCCAGTGGATTAATCTACAGGTCAGCCCATAGACCTTTCCCGGCGTGCCGCGGTCTATGTCAGTGCCTATCGATAAAAGGAAGAACGCCATGCCTGCCCGCGAACAACTGCAAGAACAGGTCAAAATTTTGCGCGAGCAATTGGATCAGAATCCAGAAATGCCCCTCGAACAGCGCGAAGAGCTGCGAGATTTGATTGCTGAACTGGAAGTTCAGGAGCCACTGGAAGGTGCCATTCAGGATCCAAGCATCGCCGACGGTGTGAACCTGGCCGTAGAACGCTTCGAACTGGAGCACCCGGGCATTGCCGGGACCTTGCGCAATATTGTGGTGACCCTGGGTAACATCGGGATCTAATAGTCGGACACCTATCAAATGTGGGAGCGGGCTTGCTCGCGAATGCGGTCCGTCAGCTGATACATATGCTGGCTGATACACCGCTTTCGCGAGCAAGCCCGCTCCCACATTTATTTTGGGTGAAGGCTACTGTCGAGCCAGGCGCAGGTTCTGGAACTGCAGATCTTCCGTACTGCGGTACGGGTTGATATCGAGCCCGCCACGCCGCACATAGCGCGCATACACCGTCAGTTTCTCCGGCTTGAGCAAGCGCTGCAGATCGAGAAAGATCCGCTCCACGCACTGTTCATGGAAGTCCGAGTGCTGGCGGAAGCTCACCAGGTATTCCAGCAGGCTGGCATGATCCAGCGCCGCGCCGCGGTACTCCACCGCCACACTGCCCCAGTCAGGCTGGCTGGTCACCGGGCAGTTGGACTTGAGCAGATGACTGTGGACGCTCTCCTCCACCACGCGCGAATCGTCGCAACGCAACAGTTCCGGGCGCGGGTGCTCGTAGTTGCTGACGGTAATGTCCAGGTCATCAATGCACACACCCGGCAACGCGACCACGCCTTCGGCTTCAACCTCGCCCAGGCTGCGGATGCGCACGCCAACCGGCTTGCCGGCCGCTGCACTCAGGTCGGTGCGCAACGTCGCTTCAAGGCTTTGCACATCGGCAAACGCGGTTTGGTTCAGCGAGTTGAGGTACAACTTGAACGACTTCGACTCGATGATGTTCGGCGAGTCGGCCGGGATACTGAATTCACCGATGGCCACCACGGGTTTGCCGGATGGCAGCAGCCAGGACAGTTCGAAGCAGTTCCAGAAATCCACGCCTTTATACGGCAGGGTCTCGGCACTCAGGCCCAGCTCGGCCCACTTGGCGGCGCGAGGAATCGGGAACAGCAACGACGGGGTGTAGGTGGAGATGTATTCACTGGACTTGCCCAGCGGCGAATGTTCGGCTGCGGGATGCATGGCGGAAACCTGGCTAAATAAACGCCGCCATTCTACCCGCCTTTGCCCGTCAATGGCTTACTGGCTGACGGTCAGCTTGCCGACCATGCCCGCCTGGTAATGCCCCGGAATGTTGCAGGCAAACTCCAAGCCGGTGGCCTTGGTGAAGGTCCAGGTCAGCTCGGCGGTCTTGCCTGGCTCTACCAACACGCTGTTGGGGTCGTCGTGCTTCATGCCTGCCATATCACCATGCCCCATCGCACTGTGGTCCATTTTGCCCATGCCGGTCGCCGTCAGCATGCCGCTGGCCTGCATCTGCAGCATCTCTTTCTGATGCGCTGCGTGCATGGCGGCATCGCCAAGGTTGAATTCATGAAGCAACTGGCCTTTGTTGACCAGCACAAAGCGCACAGTCTCACCGGCTTTTACATCAATAGCCTTGGGCGAAAAGGAAATATCCTGCAGTACCACTTCCACGGTGCGCGTGGCCTTGGCGGCGGGCGCGGCCTCACCGAAGGCGAAGGTTTCAGCCGGGGAAGCCAGCGCCGGAAGACTCAGCGCCATCAGGCAGCCCGCCAACAGCCAGGATTTACGCAAAAACATGGTCACACTCCAAAGGTTCGGAATCAGTCTGTGGGACACTTTACGAACGCGCCGCTGCCAGCCAGCTGACGGCCAGATTACAACTTTGTCAGCTTGAGCCTGCCGCCGGACCTGCGCTGTATAACGTCTGTGTTCCCGTAAAACCATGAGCCGCCCATGAAACTGCTGATCGTCGAAGACCAACCGAAAACCGGCCACTACCTGCGCCAGGGCCTGGCCGAGGCCGGGTTCAACACCGAACTGGTGGCCGACGGCACCAGCGGCCAGCACCTGGCGCTGACCGGTGACTACGACCTGTTGATCCTCGATGTGATGTTGCCGGGTCGCGATGGCTGGCAGATCCTCCAGGCCGTACGCAACGCCGGGCTCGACATGCCGGTACTATTCCTTACCGCGCGAGATGCCGTGGAAGACCGGGTGCATGGCCTGGAACTGGGCGCCGACGATTACCTCGTCAAGCCCTTCGCCTTCTCCGAACTGCTGGCCCGGGTGCGCAGCCTGTTGCGCCGTGGCAGCAGCCCCCCCCAGGAAACCAGCCTGCAACTGGCCGACCTGCGCATGGACCTGATCCGCCGCCGGGTAGAGCGCGACGGCCAGCGCATCGACCTGACGGCCAAGGAGTTTTCCCTGCTGGAACTGCTGCTGCGCCGCCAGGGCGAAGTACTGCCCAAGTCGCTGATCGCCTCCCAGGTGTGGGACATGAACTTCGACAGCGATACCAACATCATCGAAGTCGCGATCCGCCGCCTGCGCCTGAAGGTCGACGACAACTTTCCCAACAAGCTGATCCATACGGTACGCGGCATGGGCTACGTGCTTGAGGAGCGGTTCAGTTGATGAAACGGATTTCCCTTGCCAGCCGCCTGGCACTGCTGTTTGCTGGCTGTACCGCCGTGGTTTCATTGCTGGCCGGCGTGCTGTTCAACCATGCCAGCGAGGCGCACTTTATCGAGCTGGACCAGCAGTTGCTCGACGGCAAGCTGATAGCGCTGCGCAGTACCTTGCAGGATGCGGACACGCCCGAGCTATTCGCCTTGCGGGAAGGGAAGCTGCGCGAAGAACTCAATCGCCAGCCTGACCTGGCCTTGCGCATCACCGCAGGCGACCGGCGCTGGTTCGACGGCGCCCCGGGCGTCGCCCTGCCGCAGGAGCCTGGCCTGCACAGTTTGCAGAATGCCGGGACCGATTACCGCGTGTATAACGTGCCCCTGGTACCTGGCAATCGCGAATCGCCACAACTGACGCTGATGCTCGACATCACCCATCACCAACACTTCCTGCAACGCATGCAGCATCTGATCTGGCTGACCGTCGGCCTTTCCGCCCTGGCCACCGCCCTGCTCGGCGCCTGGGCCGCCCGCAGCGGGTTGCGACCGCTGAGGCGCATGAGCGAAGTCGCCAGCGGCGTCTCTGCCCACTCCCTGACCCAACGCCTGCCCCAGGAACAAATGCCCGCCGAACTGGCGGAACTCGCCCAGTCCTTCAACGCGATGCTTGGGCGCCTGGACGATGCCTTCCAGCGCCTTTCGGCGTTTTCTGCCGACATCGCCCATGAACTGCGCACGCCACTGTCGAATTTGCTGACACAGACCCAAGTCATCCTCACGCAGCCACGGGCGCTGGAGGACTACCGCGAAGCCCTGCACAGCAACCTGGAAGAACTGCAATGGATGGCGCAGTTGGTCAACGACATGCTGTACCTGGCCAAGGCGGACCATGGGCTGCTGGTGCCCAAGCGCGAAACCCTGGTGCTGGCGGACGAGGTGGAGGCATTGCTGGAGTTTTTCGCGCCGCTGGCGGAGGACGTCCAGGTGCGGCTGGTTCGGGAAGGCAGCGCCAGCACTTCAGGTGACCGCAGCATGTTGCGCCGGGCGATTTCCAACCTGCTGGATAACGCGTTGCGGTTCACCCCGCCGGGTGGCGAAGTCAGCGTGCGGATTGTCGAGGGGATGCAAGGCGTGACGCTGAGTGTGGAAAACACCGGGGAAGGCATTCCCGAGGCATTGTTGCCACGGTTGTTTGACCGCTTTTACCGGGCAGATCCGGCGCGTCATGAAGGGAGCAGCGAGCATGCGGGGCTGGGTTTGGCGATTACCCAGTCGATTGTGCGGGCCCATGGGGGGCGGATTTTCTGTGAGTCGGGGGCGGGATGGGCGAGGTTTGTGATGGCGTTGCCGCAGGGGTATTGATGCAAGCTGTAGCGGCCCTTTCGCGAGCAAGCCCGCTCCCACATTTTGACCGGGTGCATTCAGGAAGAACGCGGTCAAAATGTGGGAGCGGGCTTGCTCGCGAAGGCGGTCTTAAGAATTACGAATACCTGAGGGCATGCGCCGGCTCAATCTTCGCCGCCCGATACGCCGGATAGATGGTCGCCAAAAAGCTCAACACAAACCCCGCCGAGCAAATCAGCAACACATCCCCACCCTGCAACTGCGAAGGCAGGTTGCTGACGAAATACACGTCCGAACTGAAGATATGCTGCCCGGTGACCCGCTCCAGCCAACCGACCAGTTCACTGACGTTCAGCGCCGCAATCACGCCAAGGATGCCACCGATCAAGGTACCGACGATCCCGATCACCGTCCCCTGCACCATGAAGATCGCCATGATCTGCCGCGGCGTCGCGCCAATGGTGCGCAGGATCGCAATGTCGGCGCCCTTGTCGTTCACCACCATGATCAAGGTCGCGATGATGTTGAACGCTGCCACGGCAACGATCATCAGCAACAGCAGGCCGATCATGGTTTTTTCCATCTTCATCGCACTGAACAGGCTGCCCTGGGTGTGGGTCCAGTCGTCGGCCTTGTAGTCGGCACCGAGGCTGGCGGCGATATCCGCCGATACCTTGGGTGCGGCATACAAGTCTTTCACCGCCAGGCGCACGCTTTGCACCTGGTTCGGCTCCCAATGCTGTATCTCGGCGGCGTCGGCCATGTGGATCAGGGCCATGGAGCCATCCAGCTCCGCGCCCACCTTGAACACACCCACCACGTTCAAACGCTGCATACGCGGGGTGATGCCACCGGGCGCACTGCTGATTTCCGGCACGATCAGGGTCAGCTTGTCACCGACATTCAGGCGAAAACGCCGGGCGGTGATTTCGCCGATCACCACACCGAACTCGCCCGGTTTCAGGTCTTCCAGATGGCCCTGGACAATATGTTGGGCCACGATCGACACCTTGCCTTCCTGGGCCGGATCAACGCCACTGATCTCGATCGGCTGCATCGCGCCCTTGTAGGAGAGCATGCCGTCCATCTGTGTGAACGGTACGGCAGCGGTGACTTCCGGATTCTTCATCGCGGCATCTGCCACCGGCTGCCAGTCGCTGATGGGCTTCACGCCAACGATGGTCGCGTGGGGCACCATGCCGAGGATGCGTGAGCTCATCTCCCGCTGGAAACCGTTCATTACCGACAACACCACGATCATCGCCAGCACGCCGAGGGCGAGGCCGATCATCGAGGTCATCGAGATAAACGAAACAAAACGGTTGCGGCGCTTGGCGCGGGTATAGCGCGTGCCGATGAAAATCGATAACGGTCTGAACATTCGCGGGCACCGTTGAAAAAATAGAAAACCCGGCGCCGGGCGCCGGGCTTGAAACAGGTCAGATGGCGACCAGATGACCTTCCTGCAGGTGCAACACACGGTCCATCTGGCGGGCCATGCTCATGTCATGGGTCACCACCAGGAACGCAGTGCGCATCTGAGTGCTCAACTCCAGCATCAAGTCCTTGATGCCCTGGGCGGTATGGGAGTCGAGGTTGCCGGTCGGCTCGTCGAGCATCACCAGGCCCGGGTTGTTGACCAGGGCACGGGCAATCGCCACACGCTGGCGCTCGCCGCCGGACAACTCAGCCGGTTTGTGCTCCAGGCGATGACCCAGGCCGACGCGCTCCAGCAACGCCTGGGCACGCTGGCGTGCTTCCGGGATCGCGGTCTTGCCGATCAACAGCGGCATGCAGACGTTTTCCAGGGCGGTGAACTCGGGCAGCAAGTGGTGGAACTGGTACACAAAACCCAGCGAACGGTTGCGCAACTGGCCACGGGCCTTCTCGCCCAGGGCCGACAACTCTTCGCCGGCCAGCCAGACGCTGCCCTGGGACGGCGTATCAAGGCCGCCCAACAGGTTGAGCAAGGTACTTTTACCGGAACCGGAACTGCCGACGATCGCCACGCGTTCGCCCGGGTGCAGTTCCAGCTGCAGGTTGGACAGCACCACCACGGACTCCGGGCCTTCCTCGTAGGATTTGCCCAGGTTGCGGCAGCTCAGGATTGCTTTTTCACTCATGCCCGATTCACTCATAACGTAAAGCCTGCGCCGGCTGGGTACGTGCCGCGCGCCAGGCTGGATACAGGGTGGCAAGGAAACTCAGGACCAACGCGGCGCCGCCGACCATCAATACGTCCTGGCTCTGCACCTGGGACGGCAAGTAGTCGATGAAGTAGACGTCGGAGTTCAAGAATTTGTGGCCGATCAACACTTCCAGCCCGGCGATAGCAGCGCTGACGTTCAGCGCGGCGAGAATCCCCACCACGGTGCCGATCAAGGTGCCGACGACGCCGATCACCGTGCCCTGGACCATGAAGATCGCCATGATCTGCCCCGGCGTGGCGCCAAGGGTGCGCAGGATCGCGATGTCGCCCTTCTTGTCGTTCACCACCATCACCAGCGTGGAGATGATGTTGAAGGCGGCGACGGCGACGATCAGCAGCAACAGCAAGCCGATCATGGCTTTTTCCATGCGGATGGCCTGGTACAGGTTGCCGTGGGTACGGGTCCAGTCGCGGGCGTAGTACTGGTTTTCACCCAGGTGCTGGGCGATTTCCCACGAGGTACGCGGCGCGTCGAACAGGTCGTTGAATTTCAGGCGCAAGCCCTGGACCTGGTCCGGCTTCCAGCGATGCAGGCGGGCCAGGTCGGTCAGGTTGGTCAGGCCCAGGTAGCCGTCGATCTCACCGGCGCCGACATGGAAGATGCCGACCACGGTAAAGCGCTTCATGCGCGGGAACATGCCCGCCGGAGTCACGGTGACTTCCGGCGCGACGAAGGTCAGCTTGTCGCCGATGCCCACGCCGAGCTTGGCCGCCGCCTTGTCACCGATAGCGATGCCAAAGCTGCCGGGCGACAAGTCGTCCAGTTTGCCCTGCTGCATGAAGTTATCGATGATCGAGACATTGCGTTCCTGCGCCGGGTCGATGGCATTGAGCAGGACTTTCTGCACCTTGCCGTCGTTGGTCAACAGGCCCTGCATCTGGGTGAAGGGCGCAACCGCCAGCACTTTGGGGTTCTGCTTGACCTTCGCGGCCAGGCTTTGCCAGTCGCTGATGGGCTCACCCGACTCGATGGTCGCGTGGGGCACCATGCCCAGCACGCGGGTGCGCATCTCATGATCGAAGCCGTTCATCACCGACAGCACCACAATCATCACGACAACGCCAAGGGCGAGCCCGATCATCGAGGTCAGGGAAATGAACGACACAAAATGATTGCGACGTTTTGCACGGGTATAACGCGTGCCAATAAATACGAAGAGAGGTCTGAACATGTCGGGGCTTGTTCGGAGGAAAAGAAGACGTCCTTGTGGCGGGGTCAGGTAAGCAGCTTTACACTCAGACCATCACCGCTGCCTTGGGTTCGCCATGTCGACATTAGATGAAGAAGATCGCCGCGAATACTACCGTATCGAGGACATGATCGCACTGGAAATTACCCCACTGTCGGGCCCGGAAGCGCTGAGCAAGGAAGTGTTGCTGGATGATTCGCCGCTGTTCAATCTGCTCAGCGAGTTGCACCTGAGTGAATTTGAATCCCAGCACTTGCTGCGCCAGATTGGCGAGCGGGACCGCACCCTGGCCGCCTTCCTCAAAGTGCAGAACAAACGCATGGATTTGCTCAGCCAGATCATGGCGCAAAGCCTGCTGGGCGAGATCGGTACGCCGCAGCCCGTGGTCATCTCCGAAGGCGGCATCGAATTTCTGAACCCCACGGCGATCCAGCCCGACAGTCACCTGGCGGTCAAGCTGGTGCTGATGCCGCAAGCCCTCGGGCTGTTGCTGCGAGCCAAGGTTACCCATTGCGATGCCAAGACCGGTGGCTTTGAAATCGGCACGGAATTCGAAGCCATGACCGATGCCCAACGCCAGTTGCTGGCACGCTATATCCTGCAGAAACAGGCCCAGGAACGGCGCCTGGCGCGGGAAAAAAGCGACGAATCCGACACCTGAATACGATCATTGAATGGCGCGTCGCGTCATCCATCCAGCCAGGAACCCTGGCGTAAAGGAGCAACTGTGACCCTGATTTATGGCCACCGCGGTGCCAAAGGCGAAGCACCGGAAAACACCCTGACCAGCTTCCAGGAATGCCTCAAGCACGGCGTGCGCCGCTGCGAACTGGATTTGCACCTGTCCATGGACGGCGAGCTGATGGTCATCCACGACCCGACGCTCAAGCGCACCACCGACCGGCGCGGCAAGGTCGTCGAGTATTCAGCCGCCGACCTGGTCAAGATGGACGCGCGCAAAGGCGGCCCGGGCTGGGTCAACCCTTGCCCGATCCCGCGCCTGGAAGAGCTGTTCGAACAGTGCGACTTCGACCACTGGCAACTGGAAGTCAAAAGCGCATCGCGCACCCGTGCGGCAACCACCGTGCTGGCGATCCGTGAAATGGCTCAGCGTTTCGGGCTGATGGACAAGGTCACCGTGACCTCAAGCTCGCGGGAAGTGTTGAAAGCGGCGCTGGACCTCACCCCGGACCTGTCCCGCGGGCTGGTAGCCGAATACGCCTGGCTCGACCCGTTGAAGGTCGCGGCCAACTATGGCTGTGAGATTCTGGCGTTGAACTGGACGTTGTGCACCCCTGAGCGTCTGGAAAAAGCCCAGCGCCAGGGTTTGCACGTGTCCGTGTGGACCGTCAACGAACCCGCGCTGATGCGCAGGCTCGCCGACTTCGGCGTAGATAGCCTGATTACAGACTTTCCCGGTTTGGCCACTGCCACCCTCGGGAATTACTGAAATCGGTCTCCCCGGCCGGCTCAGGCCACCGGCCGGAGCCGCTCAAAAAAGCCGGTTGAGGCCGTCGTAGGCCGCTACCCGATAGGCTTCAGCCATGGTCGGGTAGTTGAACGTGGTGTTGACGAAATACTTGAGGGTATTCAGCTCACCCGGCTGGTTCATGATCGCCTGGCCGATGTGCACGATCTCCGACGCCTGATAGCCGAAGCAATGCACGCCCAGCACTTCCAGAGTCTCGCGGTGGAACAGGATCTTCAGCATGCCCTGGGGCTCACCGGCGATCTGCGCACGCGCCATGCTCTTGAAGAACGCCTTGCCGACTTCATAAGGCACCTTGGCCTTGGTCAGTTCGTGCTCGTTCTTGCCGATCGAGCTGATCTCGGGAATCGTGTAGATCCCGGTCGGCACGTCGTTGACGTAGCGCCAGCTGCCGTTGTCGACAATGCTGCCAGCGGCCGAGCGGCCCTGGTCATGGGCGGCACTGGCCAGGCTTGGCCAGCCGATCACGTCACCGGCACCGTAGATGTTCGGTACGCAGGTGCGGTAGTTCTCGTCGACTTCGATCTGGCCACGGCTGTTGACCTTGACCCCGATGTTTTCCATGCCCAGCTTGTCGGTGTTGCCGGTTCGGCCGTTGCACCACAGCAAGGCGTCGGCCTTGATCTTCTTGCCGGATTTCAGGTGCAGGATCACACCGTTGTCCAAGCCTTCGACCCGCTCGTACTCTTCGTTGTGGCGCACGGTGATGTTGTTGTTGCTGAAGTGGTAACTCAACGCCTGGGAAATTTCCGAGTCGAGGAAGCTCAGCAACTGGTCGCGGTTATCCACCAGCTCGACCAATACACCCAGGCCGCTGAAGATCGAGGCGTATTCACAGCCGATCACGCCGGCGCCGTAGATGATCAGTTTGCGCGGGGTGTGGCCCAGGCTGAGGATGGTGTCGCTATCGTAGATACGCGGGTGGTGGAAATCGATATCCGCCGGGCGATACGGACGCGAGCCGGTGGCGATGATGATGTGCTTGGCTACCAGCTTCTCGACCACGCCGTTGGCGCAGACCACTTCGACGGTTTGCTCGTCGGCGAAGCTGCCGGTGCCGAAGAACAGGTCGACGCGGTTACGGGCATAGAAGCCGGTACGCGAGGCAACCTGTTTGGAAATGACTTTTTCAGCGCTCTTGAGCACGTCCGGGAACGAGAACCAGCGCGGCTCACCAATGGCCCGGAACATCGGGTTGGTGTTGAACTGCATGATCTGGCGCACCGAGTGACGCAAGGCCTTGGACGGGATGGTACCCAGGTGGGTGCAGTTACCGCCGACCTGGCGACGGCTATCGACCATCGCCACCTTGCGCCCTGCTTTGGCGGCGTTCATCGCCGCACCTTCTCCAGCTGGGCCGGAACCCAGTACCACCACGTCGTAGTTGTAGACAGCCATGCGTACTCCTCAGAACAGGCCAGGGCGCACGGTTGGACGCCTGGCTAAATCATGCCGCGGCCAGCGGTCATGAAGGATCAATGTGGCTCAAGTGTGTGAGCCGGGGCACAGTCTATAGAACGCTCAACGTCGCGCACATTAACCCTTGGTCGCGTCGTAGGCCAGTTTTGCCTTTACTACACGGCGCTCGTTATTGAATTAACCTGTAGGCAAGCACCTTTTCAGGACTGGCCATTATGAAGCATGTCGTCATTTGTTTATTGCTGATGTTTTCGGTCCCGGTTCTGGCGAATGAGGCTGATCGCCTCAAACAAGCCGATTTTCCGGCGCAATCTCATCAACTGGTGCTGAAAAACCAGGCCGTCCTGACCTACCTGTGGGCAGACGTCTATGCGGCGGCATTGTTCGCCCCGGCTGACCTGAGCGCCAAACAAGCCCTGGATCAGCAAAAAGACCTGCGCCTGGAGCTGTATTACTTTCGCGATATCGACCGCAACGATGTGATCAAGGCCGCCACTGCCACCCTCGAACGTCAGCAAACACCCGCCACCCTCGCCCGCCTGAAGCCTGAACTGGATCAATTGCACAAAAGCTTCCGCAACATCCGCAGCGGCGACCGTTATGCGCTGGACTTCCAGCCTCAGCGCGGCCTGAACCTGGAAATCAACGGCACGGTGGTGTTCAGCAGTCGCAATGACGAACTGGCCAAGGCTTATCTCGGCATCTGGCTGGCACCAAAAGGCTTGTCCGACAGCCTGCGTAGCACCCTCCTCAACTGATCGCAAAAACCCTGTGGGAGCGGGCTTGCTCGCGAATGCGGTGTGTCAGTGGCTCATAAGCTGACTGACACACCGTTTTCGCGAACAAGCCCGCTCCCGCATTGTATTTTCATCACCGGGAGGCCTGCGGCAATTTGCCAGCTTGCTATCGGTTTTTTGTTGCCTGTGGTGGCTTATACACATATCGTTACAAAACTGTTCAGCGCCAGCCTCGTGCCAAGGCTTTAACAGCAAGGACGGTTGCGACCAGGGATTACTAATAAGATAGCCAAAATGAGTGCATGACATGTCCACTACAACGGGCAAGGGCAAGGCGATCTTTCGCGTTGTCAGCGGTAACTTCCTCGAGATGTTCGACTTCATGGTCTATGGCTTCTACGCCACGGCCATTGCCAAGACATTTTTCCCCACCGACAGCGCGTTCGCGTCCCTGATGCTGTCCCTGGCGACCTTTGGTGCCGGGTTCCTGATGCGTCCGCTGGGCGCGATTTTCCTCGGTGCCTATATCGACCGTCACGGCCGTAAAAAGGGCCTAGTGATCACCCTGGCGATGATGGCCGCCGGTACCGTGCTGATCGCCTGCGTTCCCGGGTATGCCACCCTGGGTGTCGCGGCGCCGCTGATCGTGTTGTTCGGCCGCCTGCTGCAAGGTTTCTCCGCCGGTGTCGAACTGGGCGGCGTGTCGGTGTACCTGGCGGAAATCGCCACTCCAGGCCGTAAAGGCTTCTTCGTCAGTTGGCAGTCCGCCAGCCAGCAAGCTGCGGTGGTATTCGCCGGCCTGCTGGGCGTAGGCCTCAACCACTGGCTCAGCCCGGAAGAAATGGGTGACTGGGGCTGGCGCGTGCCGTTCCTGATCGGCTGCCTGATCGTGCCGGTGATCTTCGTGATTCGTCGCTCCCTGGAAGAAACCCCGGAATTCCAGGCGCGCAAACACCGCCCTACCCTGCAGGAAATCGTCCGCTCGATCGGCCAGAACTTCGGCATCGTCATCGCCGGCATGGCGCTGGTGGTGATGACCACCGTGTCGTTCTACCTGATCACCGCCTACACCCCGACCTTCGGCAAGGCCGAACTGCACCTGTCGGACTTCGACGCGCTGCTGGTCACTGTGTGCGTGGGCATCTCGAACTTCATCTGGCTGCCGGTGATGGGGGCGGTGTCCGACAAGATCGGGCGTAAACCCCTGCTGCTGGGGGCGACTATTCTGGCGATCCTCACCGCTTATCCAGCGCTGTCCTGGCTGGTAGCCAACCCGAGTTTCAGCCATCTGCTGATCGTGCTGCTCTGGCTGTCGTTCCTGTATGGCTCGTACAACGGCGCTATGGTTGTAGCGCTGACCGAGATCATGCCGGTAGAAGTGCGCACCACCGGCTTCTCCCTGGCCTACAGCCTGGCGACGGCAACCTTTGGTGGCTTTACTCCGGCGGCGTGTACCTACCTGATCCACGTGCTGGACAACAAGGCCGCACCGGGCATCTGGCTCAGCGGCGCGGCGGTGCTGGGCTTGATCGCCACATTGATCCTGTTCAAGGGCAACCGGCATGAACTGCGTACCGCGCAGGCTTCGATAGTCGGCGGCGCTTGATGGATCGCTATCGCAGGCAAGCCAGCTCCCACATTTTGATTTGTGAATACATTCAAATGTGGGAGCTGGCTTGCCTGCGATGAGGCCGGTACAAGCAACACAAAAACAACAGACATAAAAAAGCCCCGAACCAGTCGGGGCTTTTTCATTTACCGCTGATGCTTAGCGCGGGAATGCTGGCGGGTTAACCCCGGCCATGTCTTCCATCACACGAACCACCTGGCAGCTGTAACCGAATTCGTTGTCGTACCAGACGTACAGAACAACGCGGTTGTCTTGAGTGATGGTCGCTTCAGCGTCCACCACACCGGCGTGGCGCGAGCCCACGAAGTCGGTGGAAACCACTTCCTGCGAATTGACGAAGTCGATTTGCTTGTGCAGATCGGAGTGCAGCGCCATGTAGCGCAGGTACTCGTTCATCTCTTCACGGGTGGCGGCTTTCTCAAGGTTCAGGTTGAGAATGGCCATCGACACGTTCGGCGTCGGAACACGGATCGCGTTACCGGTCAGCTTGCCGGCCAGCTCAGGCAGGGCCTTGGCAGCAGCGGTGGCAGCACCGGTCTCGGTGATCACCATGTTCAGCGCGGCGCTACGGCCACGGCGATCGCCCTTGTGGAAGTTGTCGATCAGGTTCTGGTCGTTGGTGTACGAGTGAACCGTTTCAACGTGACCGTTAACGATGCCGAACTTGTCATTCACAGCCTTCAGCACCGGCACGATGGCGTTGGTGGTGCAGGAAGCGGCGGACACGATCTTGTCGTCAGCGGTGATTTCACCGTGGTTGATGCCGTGCACGATGTTCTTCAGCTTGCCCTTGCCAGGCGCAGTCAGGACAACGCGGTCGATACCCGGGCACGCCAGGTGCTGGCCCAGGCCCTCGGCATCACGCCACACACCGGTGTTGTCCACCAGCAGTGCGTCCTTGATGCCGTACTGGGTGTAATCCACCTCAGACGGGTTCTTCGCGTAGATCACCTGGATCAGGTTACCGTTGGCGGTGATGGTGTTGTTTTCTTCGTCGATGACGATGGTGCCGTTGAACGGACCGTGGACCGAGTCACGACGCAGCAGGCTCGCGCGCTTGGTCAGGTCGTTTTCAGCACCTTTACGCACCACGATGGCACGCAGGCGCAGGCCGTCGCCGCCACCGGTTTTTTCGATCAGGATGCGCGCCAGCAGGCGGCCGATACGACCGAAACCGTACAGCACAACGTCGGTGCCTTTGCGGGCTGCGGCGTTTTGCTGGCCAACCACGTCGGCCATTTCTTCACGTACGAACTGCTCGGCGGTGCGGCCAGCGCCTTCCTTGCGGAATTTATAGGCCAGCTTGCCCAGGTCTACCGAAGCCGCGCCGAGCTTGAGCTCGCTCATGGCTTTAAGCAGAGGGAATGTTTCGTGGACGGAGAGTTCGCTATCGTCGGCAGAACGATGGCGAGCAAAGCGATGAGCCTTGAGAATCGCGATGACTGATTGGTTGATCAGGCTGCGGCCATAGATCGAGCTCACCACGTTGTTATTGCGGTATAGCTGACCGATAAGCGGAATCATCGCTTCAGCGAGTGCTTCACGGTCGATCCATTCACCAAGACACTGGTCGGGCTTCTGAGTCACGGGAACCTTCCACATGTAGGGGCAGAAAAAAGGGGCTACATTATGCCGCCCGACCGCCCTCGGAGCAATGCGCGGCCCGCAACAAAACCCCTTGCAAAAAAATATCGCCCCTCTGCAGCCCAGTAAATACGCGGCTTCCAGCGCACCCCCTGTTGGACCAATGTGACAAAGTGTCCGTAACCCTCCGAAACATACACCGATTTCGGCACTACATAATGAGTCAAAAGGCACCTTTGTTTGTCTTAGCCACTACATTTCCTACAAACCGTAATAGGCTCAGTCAGCAACTGACAGGCGGCACTCCGGGCCGTTACAATTACCGACTTTGTCGCAACGCTTGGAGCTCAACCTTCCGTGCCCGTTCTGCGTCTACCGCTTCTCCCTGCCGCGGCAGGTAAACAGCACTGGGGCAATCTGCCCGGTGCCGCCCTGAGCCTGGCCATCGCCGAGGCTGCCAGCGCTGCCAAGCGCTTTACCCTGCTGCTCACCGCCGACAGCCAAAGTGCCGAGCGGCTGGAACAGGAGCTGAGTTTCTTCGCCCCCGATTTGCCGGTACTGCATTTCCCGGACTGGGAAACCCTGCCCTACGATCTGTTCTCGCCGCACCAGGACATCATTTCCCAGCGCATCGCCAGCCTGTACCGCTTGCCGGAACTGGCCCACGGCGTGCTGGTGGTGCCAATCACCACGGCCCTGCACCGCCTGGCACCGACCAAGTTCCTGCTGGGCAGCAGCCTGGTGCTGGATATCGGCCAGAAGCTCGATGTGGAGCAAATGCGCACCCGGCTTGAGGCCAGCGGTTATCGCTGCGTCGACACGGTGTACGAGCACGGTGAGTTCGCCGTGCGTGGCGCGTTGATCGACCTGTTCCCGATGGGCAGCAAACTGCCCTACCGGATCGACCTGTTCGACGACGAAATCGAAACCCTGCGCACCTTCGATCCGGAAAACCAGCGCTCCATCGACAAGGTGCAGTCGATCAAGCTGCTGCCGGCCCGGGAGTTCCCGCTGCAAAAAGACGCGGTCACGCGCTTCAAGGCACGTTTCCGCGAGCGCTTCGACGTGGACTTCCGTCGCTGCCCGATCTTCCAGGACTTGAGCAGCGGGATTACCCCCGCCGGTATCGAGTACTACCTGCCGCTGTTCTTCGACGAAACTTCCACGCTCTTCGATTACCTGCCCCAGGACACCCAGGTGTTCTCGCTGCCAGGCATCGAACAGGCGGCGGAGAATTTCTGGAATGACGTGCGCAACCGTTATGAAGAACGCCGCGTCGACCCGTCCCGTCCTTTATTGCCACCGGCCGAGCTGTTCCTGCCGGTGGAAGACTGTTTCGCTCGCCTGAAAAACTGGCCGCGAGTAGTCGCCAGCCAGCAGGACGTGGATGCAGGCGCCGGCCGCGAGCGCTTTCCGGCGCAAGCGCTGCCGAACCTGGCGATTGAAGCCAAGGCTAACCAGCCGCTGGAAGCGCTGTCGAATTTCCTCGGTGACTTCCCCGGCCGCGTGCTGTTTACCGCCGAGTCCGCCGGGCGCCGCGAGGTGCTGCTGGAGCTGTTGGAACGCCTGAAGCTGCGGCCGAAAACCGTCGACAGCTGGCCGGACTTTGTCGCGAGCAAGGATCGCCTGGCGATCACCATCGCACCGCTGGACGAAGGGCTGCTGCTGGACGACCCGGCCCTGGCACTGATTGCCGAGAGCCCGCTGTTCGGTCAGCGGGTGATGCAGCGCCGCCGCCGGGAAAAGCGCGCCGATGCCAACAACGATGCGGTGATCAAGAACCTCACCGAGCTGCGCGAAGGCGCGCCGGTGGTGCATATCGACCACGGCGTGGGCCGTTACCTGGGCCTGCAGACCCTGGAGATCGACAACCAGGTGGCCGAATTCCTCACCATGGAATACGCCGAGGGCGCCAAGCTCTACGTGCCCGTGGCCAACCTGCACCTGATCGCCCGCTACACCGGCAGCGACGACGCCCTCGCGCCGTTGCACCGCCTGGGCTCCGAGACCTGGCAGAAAGCCAAGCGCAAGGCCGCCGAACAGGTACGCGATGTGGCCGCCGAGTTGCTCGACATCTATGCCCGCCGCGCCGCCCGCGAAGGTTATGCGTTTGCCGACCCAAAAGCCGACTACGCCACCTTCAGCGCGGGCTTCGCCTTCGAAGAAACCCCGGACCAGCAAACCACCATCGATGCCGTGCGCGCCGACATGCTGGCGCCCAAGCCGATGGACCGCCTGGTGTGCGGCGACGTGGGCTTCGGCAAGACCGAAGTGGCAATGCGCGCAGCGTTTATTGCGGTGCACGGTGGCCGCCAAGTGGCGATCCTCGTCCCCACCACCCTGCTCGCCCAGCAGCACTACAACAGCTTTCGCGACCGCTTTGCCGACTGGCCGGTGACTGTGGAGGTGATGAGCCGCTTCAAATCGGCCAAGGAAGTGAATGCGGCCATCGCCGACCTGGCGGAAGGCAAGATCGACATTGTCATCGGCACTCACAAGCTGCTGTCGGAT
Organism: Pseudomonas sp. I8001; assembly: GCF_013385345.1. Lineage (NCBI taxonomy): Bacteria > Pseudomonadati > Pseudomonadota > Gammaproteobacteria > Pseudomonadales > Pseudomonadaceae > Pseudomonas > Pseudomonas sp. I8001. The sequence continues at coordinate 99,501 of NZ_JACAQC010000033.1, read as the reverse complement.
GACGTGAAGATCAAGAACCTCGGGCTGGTGATCATCGACGAAGAGCACCGCTTCGGGGTTCGCCAGAAAGAACAGCTCAAGGCCCTGCGCAGTGAAGTCGACATCCTGACGCTCACCGCCACGCCGATTCCGCGCACGCTGAACATGGCGGTGTCGGGCATGCGCGACCTCTCGATCATCGCCACGCCGCCGGCGCGCCGGTTGTCGGTGCGCACCTTCGTCATGGAGCAGAACAAAAGCACGGTCAAGGAAGCCCTGCTGCGCGAGTTGCTGCGCGGCGGCCAGGTGTACTACCTGCACAACGATGTAAAAACCATCGAGAAATGCGCCGCCGACCTCGCCGAACTGGTGCCGGAAGCACGGATCGCCATCGGCCACGGGCAGATGCGCGAGCGCGAACTCGAACAGGTGATGAGCGACTTCTATCACAAGCGCTTCAACGTGCTGATCGCCTCGACCATCATCGAGACCGGCATCGACGTGCCGAGCGCCAACACCATCATCATCGAGCGCGCCGACAAGTTCGGCCTGGCGCAGCTGCATCAGTTGCGCGGCCGGGTCGGGCGCAGTCACCACCAGGCGTATGCCTATCTGCTGACGCCGCCGCGCCAGCAGATCACTTCCGACGCCGAGAAGCGCCTGGAAGCGATCGCCAACACCCAGGACCTCGGCGCCGGCTTTGTGCTGGCCACCAACGACCTGGAAATCCGCGGCGCCGGCGAACTGCTGGGCGACGGCCAGAGCGGGCAGATCCAGGCCGTCGGCTTCACCCTGTATATGGAAATGCTCGAGCGCGCGGTGAAGTCCATCCGCAAGGGCGAACAACCGAACCTCGACCAACCGCTGGGTGGCGGCCCGGAGATCAACCTGCGCCTGCCGGCGCTGATCCCCGAAGACTACCTGCCGGATGTGCACGCGCGACTGATCCTGTACAAGCGCATCGCCTCGGCCACCGACGAAGAAGGTCTCAAGGACCTTCAAGTGGAGATGATCGATCGCTTCGGCCTGTTGCCGGAGCCGACCAAGAACCTGGTGCGCCTGACCCTGCTCAAACTGCAGGCCGAGCAACTGGGCATCAAGAAGGTCGACGCCGGGCCGCAAGGCGGGCGTATCGAATTCGAAGCGCAGACGCCGGTGGACCCACTGGTGCTGATCAAGCTGATTCAGGGCCAGCCCAATCGCTACAAGTTCGAAGGGGCTACGCTGTTCAAATTCATGGTGCCGATGGAACGCGCCGAAGAACGCTTTAATACACTGGAGGCGCTGTTTGAGCGCCTCATCCCGAAATCTGCTTGAAGGACGCCCCAATGCGCCTGTTCCGCATTTTGAGCTTGTTGTTGGTGGTCGTTGCCCCTTCGGCGTTCGCCGACAGCCCGTACCTGGTGGAGATGATCCTGGTGCGCCAGAACGCCGAGCCGGTGATCAACAGCCGTGCGGCGCCGGAAAACTGGGACGCCGGCGCACCACGCCTGGGGACTGACAAAATGAGCCCGCCACGATTGGGCAATATTGTCGAGAAGCTGCAAGCCAGCAGCGACTACACCGTATTGCTGCACAAGTCCTGGGAACAGAATCTCGGTGAGCAACCGGTGAAGCTGGCCATCAGCGATGGCCAGGAACAGTTCGGCCAGTTCCCCATCGAAGGTACCCTGAACCTGCAGCTTGGACGCTTTACCGATATCGACGCAGACTTCTGGGTCAACCAGTTCGACGCCAACGGCAGCGTCATCGCCAGCGAACACCTCAGCCAGCAAGACGTGCGCACAAAGAACAACCAGCTCAACTACCTGGACGGCGGCCACCTCGCCCTGCTGATCAAGATCACTTCGCTGACCGCCAAGCCGCCCAGCGCTCCACCGCCCGATGTCCAGGACTGATCCAGCACCATGCCCCTGACGTCGTCGTTGACCAAACCCCTGGCCCCTTCGTGGGCCAATCGCTTTAAAGAGCAAAGCCTCGAGCGTGGCCGGCGCTACGCCCTGGAAAACCGTGTGCGTATCGTCGAGTCCGGCGACAGCACTATCATTGCCAGCTGCGAAGGCTCGGGTGGCAATGTCTACCGCCAGACCATTTCGCTGCGCGAATCCGCCAAGGGCACGTTGATCCTGGTGGACAGCCGCTGCACGTGCCCCGTGCACACCAACTGCAAACACATCGCCGCTGTGCTGCTCAAGGTCCAGGAAACCCTGGCCTACCCGGCGGCGGCCCAGGATGCCGAGTTGCTGGAGAAGCTCCAGGCGGTGCTGGATAACCGCGTGGTGTTGCCGCAAGTGGTGATGGAAGACGTGCAACCGGTGCCGCGCCTGTGGCTGGCGAGTATCGAGTTCAGTGCCTTCGAACCGCGCAACGGCAAGATGCAGCGTTATATCCAGCATCGCGCGGCGTTGTCCTTCAACTATTTGGGCAACTACGTCAGCGGCCAGAAGAACGCCGACATTATCGTGCGCCAGGAACAACAGAGCCTGCGGATCAAGCGCCACCCCGAGGTGGAGCAGCAGTTTCGCGAACAGCTGCGCCTGCTGGGCTTCAAGATCGCCACCCGCCAGAGCAAGGCCCTGCCGGAAAGCGCCGGCGAGCTGTTCGAGATGGTCAACGACAGCGCGTGGCTGAACTTCACCCTGAATGCCTCGCCGAACCTGCGCGCCCAGGGTTGGGAACTACAGATCGACGAAGATTTCGGTTTTGACCTGAGCGCCGTCGACGACTGGTACGCCAGCGTCGACGAGATGCCGGAGCGCGACTGGTTCGACCTGGAGCTGGGCATCATCGTCAACGGCGAACGCCTGAGTTTGCTGCCGATCCTGTTGAACCTGATGCGCTCTCACACCGAGATCCTCAACCCGGAAAAACTCGCCCGGCGCCGTGATGACGAACTGATCCTGGTGAACATTCCCGGCCTGCCCAACGGCCACGGCCCGCTGCAAGTGGCGCTGCCTTATGGCCGGCTGAAACCGGTGCTGGCAACCCTGGGCGAGTTCTACCTGCAAGAGCCCGGCACCACCGCGCTGCGCCTGGCCAAGGCCGACGCGATTCGCCTGAACCCGCTGGAAGACCTGCCGCTGCAATGGGAAGGCGGCGAAAAGATCCGCAACTTCGCCCAGCGCCTGCGGGACATCAAGGATTTCAGCTGCGAAGCGCCGGAAGGCTTGAACGCAACGTTGCGCCCTTATCAACTGGAAGGCCTGAGCTGGATGCAGTCGCTGCGCCAACTCGACGTCGGCGGGATTCTCGCGGATGACATGGGCCTGGGCAAAACCCTGCAAACCCTGGCGCATATTCTCAGCGAGAAAATCGCCGGACGCCTGGACCGCCCGTGCATGGTGGTGATGCCCACCAGCCTGATCCCGAACTGGCTCGACGAAGCGGCGCACTTCACGCCGCAGCTCAAAGTCATGGCGTTGTACGGCGCGGGGCGCAAGAAACATTTCCCTCAGTTGCAGGACTACGACCTGCTGCTGACCACCTACGCCCTGCTGCCCAAGGACATCGAGCAACTGGCCGCCCTGCCCTTGCACGTGCTGATCCTTGACGAAGCGCAGTACATCAAGAACCCCAACAGCAAGGCCGCCCAGGCTGCCCGCGAGCTGAACGCCCGCCAGCGCCTGTGCCTCAGCGGTACACCGCTGGAAAACCACTTGGGCGAGCTGTGGTCGCTGTTCCACTTCCTGCTGCCGGGTTGGCTGGGGGACGTGAAGAGCTTCAACCGCGATTACCGCGTACCGATCGAAAAGCGCGGCAGCGATGTGCGATTGCAGCACCTCAATGGTCGGATCAAGCCGTTCCTGCTGCGTCGCACCAAGGAACAGGTGGCGACCGAGCTGCCGCCCAAGACCGAGATCATCCACTGGGTCGACCTCAACGAAGCCCAACGCGACGTGTACGAAACCATGCGCCTGGCGATGGACAAGAAAGTCCGCGACGAGATTACCCGCAAGGGTGTGGCGCGCAGCCAGATCATCATCCTGGAGGCGCTGCTCAAGTTGCGCCAGGTGTGCTGTGATTTACGCCTGGTCAATGATGCATCCCTGCCGGCAAAGGGCAGTAGCTCGGGCAAACTCGACAGCTTGATGGAGATGCTCGAAGAGCTGTTTGCCGAAGGCCGCAGGATTCTGCTGTTTTCCCAGTTCACTTCGATGCTGAGCCTGATCGAGGCCGAGTTGAAGAAGCGTGGCGTGGCTTATGCGCTGCTTACCGGTCAGACGCGGGATCGGCGCACGCCGGTGAAAGACTTCCAGAGCGGCAAGCTGCAGATCTTCCTGATCAGCCTGAAGGCAGGCGGCGTCGGACTTAACCTGACGGAAGCCGACACGGTGATTCACTACGACCCGTGGTGGAACCCGGCCACGGAAAACCAGGCCACCGACCGTGCGTACCGCATCGGCCAGGAGAAGCCGGTATTCGTCTACAAGATGATTGCCCGGGGCACCGTGGAAGAGAAAATCCAGCATTTGCAGCAGGAAAAGTCTGATCTGGCGGCGGGCGTTCTGGATGGGCGGACGACGGGGGATTGGAAGTTGGGGAATGAGGATATCGAGGCGTTGTTTGCGCCGTTGCCGCACAAGCAGGAAAAGCGCTGACTGTTAGATCGCCTTCGCGAGCAAGCCCGCTCCCACATTCGACCGCATTTCCTCAGGAGATAAACGGTCGAATGTGGGAGCGGGCTTGCTCGCGAAGGGCGCACCGCAGTTGTCAGTCGATCAACTGAGCATCCCGCAGCGCACCCAACGCCGCCAACCAACGCGGATCCTGCTTGTACTCGGTCGACGCCACCGCCTGGCCACGCATCCGCGCGATACGCGCCGACGGCGTGACCTTCATGCGCTGGGCAGCACTCAGGGCCAGCTCGGCGGCGGCGCGGTCGTTGCACACCAGGCCCATGTCGCAACCGGCAGTCAACGCCGCCTCAATACGACTGGCAGCATCACCGACCACATGAGCCCCCGCCATCGACAGGTCGTCACTGAAGATCACCCCGTCGAACTGCAACTCGCCACGCAGGATGTCCTGCAACCAGCGCCGGGAGAAGCCGGCCGGTTGCGCGTCCACTTGTGGATAAATCACATGGGCCGGCATGACGGCCGCCAGTTGCTTGCTCAGGCGCGCGAAAGGCACCAGGTCATTGGCGCGAATCTGTTCCAGGCTGCGCTCGTCGTTGGGAATGGCGACGTGGGAATCGGCTTCGGCCCAGCCGTGGCCGGGGAAGTGCTTGCCGGTGGCCGCCATACCGGCGCTGTTCATGCCACGGATGAAGGCGCCCGCGAGCACGGCGGCGCGCTCGGGGTCGCCTTCGAAGGCGCGAGTGCCCACAACGGCGCTGCGCTGGTAATCGAGGTCCAGCACCGGGGCGAAGCTCAGGTCCAGGCCAACCGCCAGCACTTCGGTTGCCATGATCCAACCGCACTGCTCGGCCAGTTGCTCCGCATTCGGGTTGTCGGCCAAGGCACGCATCGCCGGCAGACGCACAAACCCCTGACGCAAGCGTTGCACTCGGCCGCCTTCCTGATCGACCGCCAGCAACAGGTCCGGGCGCACGGCGCGAATCGCCGCGCTCAATTCACGCACCTGCCGAGGATGCTCGATATTGCGTGCAAAAATGATCAGGCCGCCCACCTCGGGCTGACGCAACAAGTGGCGATCCTCAGCCGTCAGCCAGGTGCCGGCAACGTCCACCATCAAAGAGCCTTGCAGGGCTTGGGTCATATAGCTTCCTTAAATAACGCACGCAGCCCGAAGCCCCCGCGAGATCGCATCGCCAGGATTGAACCTGGAGACGGACGCTCAGCGAGCGCAACGGGCTGTGGATAGATAGCTGAAATCGGCATGGGCGGCTAGCTTAGCGGATGCAAGCGGCCGCGCACACCCGGGAGGGGTTAAACCTTGGCCGGGACCGGTACTGACTTGCTGCGCGGGCGCAATTGGGCGGCGGCCATGGCCTGGTCGGTGACGCCGGTTTCGGCACGCATGCCCGCAGCGAGAAACGGCACCATCAGGCGCATCACCTGCTCGATGGAGGTGTTGACGCCGAAGTCGGTCTCGGCAATCGCACGCAGTGCCTTGATCCCGGACATGCTGAATGCCGCGGCACCGAGCATGAAGTGCACGCGCCAGAACAGTTCGATTGGCGGGATACGCGGGGCGGCTTCGTTGACCAGCAACATATAGCGGCGGAACACCTTGCCGTACATGTCTTCAAGGTAGCGGCGCAGGTGGCCCTGGCTCTGGCTGAACGCCAGGCCCAACAGGCGCATGAAGATCGACAGGTCGTTGCCGCTGCGTGGCTGAACCACCAGGGCTTGTTCGACGAGGATCTCCAGCAGGTCTTCCAGGCTTGGCTTGTTTTCAGGCTTGGCCTGGCGACGCTCCAGCTCACGGTCGAGGCTGATGCAGAAAGGCCCCAGGAAACGTGAGAACACGGCCTGGATCAGCGCCTTCTTGGAGCCGAAATGGTAGTTCACTGCCGCCAGGTTGACCCCGGCCTTGCTGGTAATCAGCCGCAATGAAGTTTCAGCAAATCCTTTTTCCGCGAACAACTGCTCGGCAGCATCGAGAATGCGTTCAACGGTTTCCGACTGGGCCATGGCTACTCCGCCTGACAAACACTTGTTTGAAACATACGTTTCAAGCTATGTCTTGTCAAGCCTGCAGGTCGGTTTGCGGCTGGCCGGTCAGCTATTTCATGGCCATTTAATCACATTCGCCAAGGTCTGTAGGCAGCGCTGTCTCCAGTGTGTAGGACAGGTGATAAATGACCGTCCAGCGGAGTGACTGAAAACGGTGATTGCCAAGCGCAGTCCACTGTATATAATCCCAGTCACTGTATAAAAAGACAGAGCGATCAACATGCTAAAACTGACGCCACGCCAAGCTGAGATTCTGGCTTTTATCAAGCGCTGCCTCGATGACAACGGCTACCCGCCGACCCGGGCGGAAATTGCGCTGGAACTGGGATTCAAGTCACCCAACGCCGCTGAAGAACACCTCAAGGCCCTCGCCCGCAAAGGCGCGATCGAGATGACCCCGGGTGCTTCACGCGGTATTCGCATCCCTGGCTTCGAAGCCAAGGCCGACGAGTCGACACTGCCGATCATCGGCCGCGTCGCAGCCGGTGCGCCGATCCTGGCGCAACAGCACGTCGAGGAATCCTGCAACATCAACCCGACCTTCTTCCATCCCCGTGCCGACTACCTGTTGCGGGTCCATGGCATGAGCATGAAGGACGTGGGCATTTTCGACGGCGACCTGCTGGCCGTCCACACCACACGTGAAGCCCGCAATGGCCAGATCGTCGTCGCCCGTATCGGCGATGAAGTGACGGTCAAACGCTTCAAGCGCGAAGGCAGCAAGGTCTGGCTCCTGGCCGAGAACCCCGAATTCGCGCCGATTGAAGTGAACCTGAAGGATCAGGACCTGGTGATTGAAGGCTTGAGCGTCGGCGTTATTCGCCGCTAACGGAGGCATCATGCAGTTCCTACAGACCCCACAACACACTCAACTGTCGCTGTTTGAGGCCTTTATGGCCCAGCCCCTTGCGCCCATCCTCAAGGAAGTGGTCGAAGCGCCCTGGAGCGCCGAACCCGAGGCGTTCAGTGAACTGTCGTTGCGCGGTGCTGCCGGGAACTGCCTGAGCCTGTTGGCGCCGATCCTTCGCGAACTGAGCGAGGAACAGGACGCCCGCTGGCTGACGCTGATCGCCCCGCCATCCAGCCTGACCCAGGCCTGGTTGCGGGATGCCGGCCTGAACCGCGAACGCATCCTGTTGCTGCAACCCCGTGGTGCTCAAAGCGCCCAGCAGTTGACCTGCGAAGCCTTGCGCCTGGGCCGTAGCCATACGGTGGTCAGCTGGCTGAACCCGCTGACCACAGCGGCCAGGCAGCAACTGATCAGCGCCGCCCGCACAGGTGATGCGCAAAGCTTGAACATTCGGTTGGGATAAAACGATACGCGGGTAACTGACAGCTGTCAGGATCCGCCATGACGCGAGGCTTCTTCAGAATTGAGAAGCCGATCTGCACAATTGAAGCCTGTAAAAAAGTCGACAGACGGACTCAGTGAAGAATCCGCGGGCCGTCTTCCTTTTCCGGTTCGCCTTCAGCCAGGCGCCCCGCCATCTGCACACCTACGCTCAACATGGCTTTTGCCACTTCCACGTGCTGGCCCTGCAGGAACGCTTTTGCGTCCTCGGAAAAATCCAAGATCACCAGAGAACCCTCGTCCTCAGCCCGGCGCAGCTCGATTCGGCCGTCGGGCAACTCAACAATTTCCAGAAAGGACGTTGGCATAAAAGTCTGTTCTCCACGAAAGGCCGGCATTATATCAGTCTTGTGGCGAGCGGGCTTGCCCGCATTGGGCTGAGCCGCGGCCCTCCGACAGCTGACACTGCCAGGCCTGAAAAGCCTTGGGGCTGCTTCGCAACCCAGCGGGAGCAAGCTCCCTCGCCACAAGAGCGGTAGTTGTCAGCGAGAAGCCTTCAGCACTCGTTCAATCCATCCCGAAACCGAATGGCCAACTTCTTCAGCTCCTGCCGCCAGCTTTCCAGCTCTTCCCGGCTCAACGGCTCGGGTCCTTCTTCGTCCAGGCTTACGGCCACGATCAGCGGCTGGGTCACATCGCCTTTGGGCGTGTGCTTCACCCGTGGCGGTTGGAACATCTCCGCGTGGGCTACCAGCAAGCGCGCCAGCCAACTGTCCGGGCTTTGCGCCATCTCCACCAGTTCGGCCAACTCCGGGATGGCCATGGACTCCAGCACATCCCGGTGGATGATCATTTCCGCACGCGGCGAGCCGGCCTGCGGCAGACGGTAGAACCCGGCAATCTCATGGCACAAGCCAAGCAAGGCGCCATACAGGTGGAACAGCGCGGCTTCACGCCCGGCCTGTACCAGCGCGATAGCGTTCATCTCCTTTCCTTCCTCGGCACGGCCAAGGGCTTCCAGGGACAAACCCGCGAAGTAAATTTTCTGGTTGGTACGGGTATAGAGTTCGTTGGCCATGAAGGCAGTCTCCACAACGAATAAGGCGTGATGCTGGCTGAACAGTGTCACGGATCAGCCAAGGCCACTGCAAGCGCAAAAAAAGGCCGCCTATCAAGGCGGCCTTTGTGCATGTAGCTGATCGTATCAAGCGCCCTGGCGCTTGTCCTCGACCTTCCACTTGCCACCGTCGTAGAACGCTTTCCAGCCGGTAGGCTTGCCTTCCACTTCGGTCTGCACGTACTGCTCCTTGGTCTTGCGGCTGTAGCGGATTACGGACGGGCGACCGTCCGGGTCCTTCTTCGGCGCTTCGCAGAGGAAGTGGTACTTCGGATCGATCTCGTCCTTGTGGGGCACGATCTCCATCACCAGCGGTGCACGGGTCTCACGGTTTTTCGGGAACTGGCTGGCAGCCAGGAACAGCCCCGAAGCACCATCACGCAGGATGTAGGTGTCGTTGACCTTCTCGCACTTGAGCTCAGGCATCTTCACCGGGTCCATCTTCGGCGGCGCCGCGTCACCGCTTTTCAGCAGTTTGCGGGTGTTCTTGCACGTCGGGTTGGTGCAACCGAAGAACTTGCCGAAACGGCCGGTCTTGAGCTGCATCTCGCTGCCGCACTTGTCGCATTCCAGGCTCGGGCCTTCGTAGCCCTTGATGCGGTAAGTGCCTTCTTCGATCTCGTAGCCGTTGCAATCCGGGTTGTTACCGCAGATGTGCAGCTTGTGCTTCTCGTCCAGCAGGTAGGCATCCATTGCCGTGCTGCAGATCGGGCAACGGTGCTTGCCACGCAATACCAGTGACTCGGATTCACCCTCGTCATCGGCCGCGATTTCATCGCCCGGCACCAGGTTGACGGTGGCCTTGCAGCGCTCTTTCGGCGGCAGGCTGTAACCCGAGCAACCGAGGAACACACCGGTGGAGGCGGTACGAATCTGCATCGGGCGACCGCAAGTGAGGCACGGAATGTCCGTCATCACCGGCTGGTTGGCCCGCATGCCGTTCTCGGCGCTTTCAGCCACTTCAAGTTTCTTCTTGAAGTCGCCGTAGAACTCGTCGAGCACGTTTTTCCAGTCGCGTTCGCCCTGGGCCACGTCATCGAGGTTCTCTTCCATGCCGGCGGTGAAGCCGTAGTCCATCAGGTTGGAGAAGCTCTCGGACAGGCGCTCCGTGACGATGTCGCCCATCTTTTCCGAGTAGAAACGACGGTTGTGCAAGGCCACGTAGCCGCGGTCCTGGATGGTGGAGATGATCGCCGCATAGGTCGAAGGACGACCGATACCGCGTTTTTCCATCTCCTTGACCAGGCTCGCTTCCGAATAACGCGCCGGCGGCTTGGTGAAGTGCTGGGACGGGTCGAGCTTGATCAGCTTCAACACATCGCCCTGAGCCATGTCCGGCAGCACATCGTCGTCGCCCGGCTTGGCGATTTGCGGCATTACGCGGGTGTAACCGTCGAACTTGAGGATACGGCCCTTGGCACGCAGCTCGAAGTCACCAGCACCCACGCTGACAGTCGTCGACAGGTATTGCGCCGGCAGCATCTGGCAAGCCAGGAACTGGCGCCAGATCAGCTCGTAGAGGCGCTCAGCGTCGCGCTCCATGCCGCTCAGCTTGCTTGGCTCGGTATTGGCGTCGGAGGGACGAATCGCTTCGTGAGCCTCTTGTGCGCCTTCCTTGCTGCTATAGACGTTCGGCTTCTCCGGCAGGTACTTCTTGCCGAACTCGCTTTCAATATAAGTACGCGCCATCGCCACCGCGTCTTGCGACAGGTTGGTGGAGTCGGTACGCATATACGTGATGTAGCCCGCTTCATACAGGCGCTGGGCCATCATCATGGTCTTCTTCACCCCGAAGCCCAGGCGGTTGCTCGCGGCCTGTTGCAGGGTGGAGGTGATGAACGGCGCCGACGGCTTGCTGCTGGTGGGCTTGTCTTCACGCTTGACGATGCTGTAGCTGGAAGCCTTGAGCTTCTCCAGCGCGGCCATGGCCTGGGCTTCGTTGAGCGGCTTGAAGGCCTCGCCTTTCTCGCGGGCCACTTCAAAGCGCACGTTGTTGCCCTTGGCGGTGCCCAGGTCAGCGTGCACTTCCCAGTATTCTTCGGGGTTGAACGCACGAATCTCGCGTTCACGCTCCACCACCAGCTTTACCGCAACCGATTGCACACGGCCGGCGGACAGGCCACGGGCGATTTTCGCCCACAGCAGCGGCGAGACCATGTAACCCACGACACGGTCGAGGAAGCGACGCGCCTGTTGGGCATTGACGCGGTCAATGTCCAGTTCGCCCGGCTTGGAGAAGGCTTCCTGGATCGCCTTCTTGGTAATTTCGTTGAACACCACGCGCTTGTAGCGGCTGTCGTCACCCCCGATGGCTTCCCGCAGGTGCCAGGCAATAGCCTCCCCTTCGCGGTCCAAGTCGGTTGCGAGATAGATGGTGTCAGCATCCTTGGCGAGCCGGCGCAGCTCTTCGATGACCTTTTCCTTGCCCGGGAGGATCTCGTACTTGGCTTTCCAGCCATGATCGGGATCGACACCCATGCGCGAGACCAGCTGCTTGCGCGCTTTCTCTTTAGGCGTGAGCACCGGACCTTCGCCCGCAGCCGCCTTGCCACGCTTGGCGGCAGGCTCCTTGCTGGCGCTAGCCGAACCGCTGGTGGGCAGGTCTCGGATATGGCCGATACTCGACTTCACCACGTACTCGTTACCCAAGTACTTGTTGATGGTCTTGGCCTTAGCCGGGGATTCCACAATGACCAGCGATTTGCCCATGGATCGGAAAATTCCTGAATTCGAGAAGTGAAAGGCGGTTGGCGCCTGACGCGGCAACGCTATATATAGTGGCAACAAGGTGAGGTCAAGCGCAGCATTCTGCGCGGCCTGCCTTTATTGCACGGAAAAAAGGCTGGGTTCGGCCTGCATCAAAGCAAAGCGCGGGACCTGTTCGCCGTCAACTTCGACGGTCTCCAGGAACATGCTCAAGGGACGCACCCAAAAGCCGTAATCGCCATACAGTGCTTGGTAGAACACCACTTCCTCTTCGGTCTCGGAATGCCGCGCCACATTAAAAACGCGGTACTGCGGACCTTTATAATGCTGGTAGAGCCCTGGTTCGACTTTCATGCTCTGGCCCTCTTACAAAATTTGTTAAAAAAAAATATAAAAAATTCCAAAAAACAAAAACCGGGGCACTGGGCCCCGGCTTCCGTCAACGAAACGTTTAGATACGTTCGAAGACGGTGGAGATGCCTTGGCCGAGGCCAATGCACATGGTTGCAACCCCAAGGTTGCCGCCATTTTGCTTCATCACGTTAAGCAACGTGCCGGAGATACGAGCGCCGGAACACCCAAACGGGTGACCCAAGGCAATCGCGCCGCCGTGCAGGTTAACCTTCTCGTTCATCTTGTCGAGCACTTTCAAATCTTTCAGCACTGGCAGGGCCTGTGCGGCGAAAGCTTCGTTGAGCTCGAAGAAGTCGATGTCGGAGATAGTCAGGCCTGCGCGCTTCAATGCTTTTTGTGTGGCCGGTACTGGACCATAGCCCATGATTGCCGGGTCCACACCTGCGACTGCCATCGAACGAATCACGGCCATCGGCTGGATACCCAGGTCCTGGGCACGCTGGGCCGACATCACGATCATGCACGAAGCACCGTCAGTGATCTGCGACGAAGTACCGGCTGTCACGGTGCCGCCCTTTGGATTGAAGGCCGGCTTCAGGGCCGCCAGGCTTTCCAGGGTGGTGTCCGGACGAATGGTTTCGTCGTAGTCGAACAGTTTCAGGAAACCGTTCTCGTCGTAGCCGTTCATCGGGATGATTTCATCCTTGAACTTGCCTTCCACGGTTGCCTTGTGGGCCAACTGGTGGGAACGCAGGCCGAATGCATCCTGGGCTTCGCGGGTAATGCCGTGCATTTTGCCGAGCATTTCAGCGGTGAGGCCCATCATGCCCGAGGCTTTCGCCGCGTACAGGGACATGTGCGGGTTCGGATCCACACCGTGCATCATGCTGACGTGGCCCATGTGCTCCACGCCGCCGACCACGAACACATCACCGTTACCGGTCATGATCGCTTGGGCAGCGGTGTGCAGCGCGCTCATGGACGAGCCACACAGCCGGCTGACGGTCTGGCCGGCAGCGGTGTGCGGGATCTGCGTCATCAGGGAAGCCATGCGGGCGATGTTCCAGCCCTGCTCCAGGGTCTGGTTGACGCAGCCCCAGATCACGTCTTCGACTTCGTTCGGGTCGACCTTGACGTTGCGTTCCAGCAATTTGCTGATCAGGTGCGCCGACATGTCTTCGGCACGGGTGTTGCGGTGCATGCCGCCCTTGGAGCGGCCCATCGGAGTACGACCGAAGTCGACAATCACGACGTCTCTTGGATTCAAGCTCATAAATATTCTCGCTCTAGTCGTCTGGGCACTTAACCGAAGAAGCTCTGGCCGTTCTTGGCCATCTCGCGCAGCTTCGCAGTCGGGTGGTACAGCGGGCCCAGATCAGCGTATTGATCAGCCAGGGCAACGAACTCGGCCACACCGATGGAATCGATGTAACGCAGCGCACCACCACGGAATGGAGGGAAACCAATACCGTAGACCAGGCCCATGTCGGCCTCGGCTGCGGTTTCAACGATGCCGTCTTCCAGGCAGCGCACGGTTTCCAGGCACAGGGCGATCATCATCCAGTTGACGATGTCCTCGTCGGACACTTCACGCTGTTCGTAGATGACCGGCGCGAGTACTTCGTGAACCGATGGGTCGGCCACTTTCTTCTGCTTGCCCTTCTTGTCGGTCTCGTAGGCGTAGAAGCCCTTGCCATTCTTCTGGCCCAGGCGCTTGGCTTCGTAGAGCGCGTCGATCGCCGAGCGGCGGTCGTCTTTCATGCGATCCGGGAAGCCTTCAGCCATTACGTCGCGACCGTGGTGGCCGGTGTCGATGCCGACCACGTCCATCAGGTACGCCGGGCCCATTGGCCAGCCGAATTTTTCCATGACCTTGTCGATGCGCACGAAGTCCACACCGGCGCTGACCAGCTTGGCGAAACCGCCGAAGTACGGAAACAGTACGCGGTTGACCAGGAAGCCCGGGCAGTCATTGACGACGATCGGGTTCTTGCCCATTTTCTTGGCGTAGGCAACGGTGGTGGCAACGGCCAGCTCGCTGGACTTCTCGCCACGGATCACTTCCACCAGCGGCATCATGTGCACCGGGTTGAAGAAGTGCATGCCGACGAAGTTTTCCGGACGCTTGAGCGCCTTGGCCAGCAAGGTGATGGAAATGGTCGAGGTGTTGGACGCCAGGATCGTGTCTTCTTTCACCTGGGCTTCAACTTCAGCCAGTACCGCCTGCTTGACCTTCGGGTTCTCGACAACCGCTTCGACCACCAGGTCGACGTGGCCGAAATCACCGTAGGACAGGGTCGGACGAATGCCGTTAAGCACTTCAGCCATTTTCGCTGCAGTCATGCGGCCTTTATCAACGCGGCCTACCAGCAGCTTCGCGGCTTCTGCCAGACCCTGCTCGATGCCGTGCTCGTTGATGTCTTTCATCAGGATCGGCGTGCCTTTGGACGCCGACTGATAGGCGATACCGCCGCCCATGATACCGGCGCCGAGTACGGCAGCCTGTTTCACGTCGCGAGCGATTTCGTCGTAGGCCTTGGCCTTTTTCTTCAGTTCCTGATCGTTCAGGAACAGACCGATCAAGCTCTGCGCGGCAGAGGTCTTGGCCAGTTTGACGAAACCAGCGGCTTCGACTTCCAGGGCTTTGTCGCGACCGAAGTTCGCGGCCTTCTGGATGGTCTTGATCGCTTCAACCGGCGCCGGGTAGTTCGGGCCGGCCTGGCCAGCCACGAACCCCTTGGCGGTTTCGAACGACATCATCTGTTCGATGGCGTTGAGCTTGAGTTTTTCCAGCTTTGGCTGACGCTTGGCCTTGTAGTCAAATTCGCCGCTGATGGCGCCCTTGATCAGGTTCAGCGCGGCTTCTGCCAGCTTGTCGGGAGCCACCACAGCATCCACGGCGCCGACTTTCAGCGCGTCTTCAGCACGGTTTTCCTTGCCGGCGGCAATCCACTCGATGGCATTGTCGGCACCGATGATGCGCGGCAGGCGCACGGTACCGCCGAAGCCTGGGTAGATGCCCAGCTTGACTTCCGGCAGGCCGATTTTCGCGGTGGCAGACATCACGCGGAAGTCGGCGGCCAGGCACATTTCCAGACCGCCGCCCAGGGCGATGCCATTGATCGCGGCAACGGTCGGCACGTTGAGGTCTTCGAAATCGCTGAAAATCTTGTTGGCTTCGAGGTTGCCAGCCACAAGCTCGGCATCGGGCAGCTTGAAGTTGTCGACGAATTCGGTGATGTCAGCGCCGACGATGAACACGTCCTTGCCGCTGGAGACGATCACGCCCTTGACCGAAGCATCTGCTTTGATGGTGTCTACGGCCTGACGCAATTCATTCAGGGTTAGACGGTTGAACTTGTTGACGGACTCACCCTTGAGGTCGAATTTCAATTCGACGATGCCACTTTCAAGAGCCTTAACCGTGATGGCTTTACCTTCGTAAATCATCAACTGATCTCCACGATATGGAAGCTGAACAGTACACGTCGGACGCAGGATTCAGCGTAGGCACTGACGTTACCGTCGATGCTAACGCCAATTTGCCAGGCACACCCGCCAACGCGATAGTCGGGATTCTGTACGAATGGTCTGAAAGACAAACGCTCAATTCATACGCCCGTTTGATTTGGGTACGTCACCTTCAGCCAAATCCGAAGAATTGTCAATCGCTCGAAAGGGCCGCAAAAACGCGACTTTTCAGTCATTTCAGAACCCGGGGCAGCCGGCATCGCCCCGCCAATGTTTAATCATTCGCGAAATCAATAATGTGAATTTTGATTTAAAGGGCTGTACAGAACCGAATATGCGGCTAGGCTAGCGGCACGTAAAACGAATTACCGGCCTGCCTGGCCAACTCCAGCCCGATGATACTTTCGGGCTTTTTAATGCCCGCAGGAATCTCAGGCCAGCGCCTTGAGCACTGCGTCAATGTCCTGCAACACGCTCAACTCGCCCCTCTCGCCCCAGTACAGGGTGATCATTTGCTTGTCGGCTTCGACTTTGTAGACGTTTGCCGGCAGCGTCGCAAAATGTGGCAACAACTTTTCATCGACGCAGGTTTCCTGCCACTGATTGACCCAAACCCCCGGCTCCAACTGCCAGTAACTCCAGGTCACCCGCGTGGTGCCACGCCGTGGCCGGTGATACTGGGCACACGGGCTTGGCGGCTCGTGCTTGAGCCAGTGTGGCCATTCCTGGGGCGTCAGTTGCATGGCCAGGCCAATGCGCCGCGCCTCCATGCGCAAAGCCATGCGCCCGCTCGAATGGCGCGAAGGACGCAGCCACGCCAGGGGGCTTAAAACCAGCGCAAGGATTGACACCACTATCCAGACCGTCATATGTGTACTCCCGAATTTCTTGATGAGCGGATTTGACCTGACGCAACCCCATCCGCTTGAAACCAGCCATACTGAACTTATCGCTTTCCCTTGGAGGACTCCTCATGCCCTACGAACATATTCTGGTCGCCGTGGACCTGACCGAAGAATGCGACCCCGTGATCAAGCGGGCCGTAGGCCTTGCAGGCGACTCGGTGAAGCTGTCCCTGGTGCATATCGTCGAACCGATGGCCATGGCCTTTGGCGGCGATGTACCGATGGACCTTTCCCAACTGCAACAGCAGCAGTTCGACCAGGCCAAGGAACGCCTTGACCGGCTGATCAACAAGTACCCTGCCCTGAAAAAAGACCAGAGCCACCTGACCTACGGCCAGCCGCGCCAGGAAATCCACCACCTGGCCAAGGAGCAAGGTTGCGACCTGATCGTGGTCGGCAGCCACGGCCGTCACGGCCTGGCCTTGCTGCTGGGCTCCACCGCCAATGACGTGCTGCACGGCGCACCTTGCGATGTGCTGGCCGTGAAACTGGTCAAGAGCTCGTAAGACCAACGGCAATCCAATGTGGGAACGGGCTTGTGTGGGAGCGGGCTTGCTCGCGAAAGTGGTGGATCAGTCGACAAATATATGGACTGACACACCGCATTCGCGAGCAAGCCCGCTCCCACATCTGAACCGCGTTTCATACAAAAAACCCGGCGCTCATACAAATGAGCGCCGGGTTTTTTATTGCGCTTGAATCACTCAGGCATCCAGCTCGGCCCAGCGTTCAACCAGGGCTTCAAGCTCGCTGTTAAGCTGCTCGAGGGATGCAATCACCTTGGCGGTTTCTGCAGCCGGACGCAGGTAGAAACCCGCGTCAGCCATTTCAGCTTCAACGGCAGCAATCTGCTGTTCCTTGGCGTCGATATCACCCGGCAGTGCTTCCAGCTCACGTTGCAGCTTGTAGCTGAGCTTCTTCTTCGCAGCAGGTGCTTCCTGGGCTGGTGCCGGAGCAGCAGCCACTGGAGCAACCACGGCCGAGGTCAAGTCAGCCTTGCCGGACTTGCTCTCGGTCACGCCCAGCAGGCGCGGCGAGCCGCCCTGGCGCAGCCAGTCCTGGTAACCACCGACGTATTCACGCACCTTGCCTTCGCCTTCGAAGACCAGGGTGCTGGTGACCACGTTATCGAGGAATGCCCGGTCGTGACTGACCATCAGCACGGTGCCGTTGAAGGTCAGCAGGACCTCTTCCAGCAGTTCCAGGGTTTCCACGTCGAGGTCGTTGGTCGGTTCGTCGAGTACCAGCAGGTTGGCTGGCTTGCTGAACAACTTGGCCAGCAGCAGGCGCGCACGCTCACCACCGGACAAGGCCTTGACCGGCGTACGTGCACGCTGCGGGCTGAACAGGAAGTCGCCCAGGTAGCTCAGCACGTGGCGGCTCTGGCCGTCGATGTCGATAAAGTCGCGACCTTCGGCGACGTTGTCGATCACGGTTTTTTCCAGGTCCAACTGGTGGCGCAACTGGTCGAAGTAGGCCACGTCGATGCGCGTGCCCTCTTCCACGGTACCGCTGGTGGGTTGCAGGCCGTTGAGCATCAGCTTGAGCAAGGTGGTCTTGCCGGTACCGTTGGCGCCGAGCAGGCCGATACGGTCGCCGCGCTGCAGGACCATGGAGAAGTCCTTGATCAGGAACGGGCCGTCCGGGTGATGGAAGCTGACGTTTTCCAGCACCATCACTTGCTTGCCCGACTTGTCGGCGGTGTCCAGCTGGATATTGGCCTTGCCGGTGCGTTCACGGCGCTCGCTGCGCTCGACACGCAGGGCTTTCAGGGCACGTACGCGGCCTTCGTTACGGGTGCGGCGGGCCTTGATGCCCTGGCGGATCCAGACTTCTTCCTGGGCCAGCTTCTTATCGAACAGGGCATTGGCGGTTTCTTCCGCAGACAGCGCGGCTTCCTTGTGCACCAGGAAACTGGCGTAGTCGCCGTTCCAGTCGATCAGGCCGCCACGGTCCAGTTCGAGGATGCGGGTTGCCAGGTTCTGCAGGAAGGAACGGTCGTGCGTGATGAACAGCACGGCGCCCTGGAAATCCTTGAGGGCTTCTTCAAGCCAGGCGATTGCGCCGATGTCCAGGTGGTTGGTCGGTTCGTCGAGCAGCAACAGATCCGGTTCGGAAACCAGGGCCTGGGCCAGCAGGACGCGGCGACGCCAGCCGCCGGACAATTCGGCGAGGGTCTTGTCGGCGGGCAGTTGCAGGCGGCTCAGGGTGCTGTCGACCAATTGCTGCAAGCGCCAGCCGTCGCGGGCTTCGAGGTCTTGCTGGACGTGCATCAGCTTGTCCAGGTCGGCTTCGGTGACGCAGTTCTGCGCCAGGTGATGGTATTCGGCGAGCAGTGCGCCCACGCCGTCGAGGCCTTCGGCAACCACGTCGAACACTGTCCGTCCGTCGGCCACCGGCAATTCTTGCGGCAATTCGCCAATCTTGAGGCCCGGGGCGCGCCAGACAGAGCCGTCATCGGGCTTCTGGTCGCCTTTTACCAGCTTCATCATGCTGGACTTGCCGGTGCCGTTGCGGCCGATGATGCACACCCGCTCACCACGGGCGATCTGCCAGGACACCTTGTCCAACAACGGCATAGCGCCGAAAGCAAGGGACACATCGCTGAATTTGAGCAGGGTCATACGCTTCTCCAAAAACTGGGCGCGCATTCTACCTGACTTAGGG
Organism: Pseudomonas sp. I8001; assembly: GCF_013385345.1. Lineage (NCBI taxonomy): Bacteria > Pseudomonadati > Pseudomonadota > Gammaproteobacteria > Pseudomonadales > Pseudomonadaceae > Pseudomonas > Pseudomonas sp. I8001. The sequence goes on along the minus strand of NZ_JACAQC010000033.1, from coordinate 80,370 downwards.
CTCGAGGCGGCCGGCATTTTCGCCGCTGACACGTTCTGTTGGACATTTCAGATGAACTTGAACGAAGCGACCGGCAAAGCTTTCACCGGTTGCGGGCAAAAGGCTAAGCTAGGGGCAATCAGTGTCGGCGACGTCGGCACTAGTCCAGATTCCTCTGCACGGACGTCTCATGCGCAGTCGCCTTTTCAGCTTTTTATCTTGTCTGCTTCTTTCTGCCACCGCCGTTCAATCCGCCCAGGCCGTGGACCTCACCACCCAACGTCAATATTACGATGAAGCCAAACGAGCCCTCGCCAAAGGCGACAGCGGCCCGTATTTCCAATACAGCCAGGCCCTGGCCGACTACCCGTTGACGCCGTACCTCGCCTACGACGAGCTGACCGCGCGACTGAAAACCGCCAGCAACGAGGAGATCGAACAATTCCTCGCCAAGAACGGCGACCTGCCCCAGGCCAACTGGATGAAACTGCGCTGGTTGCGCTGGCTGGCCGACCGTGGCGACTGGCAAACCTTTGAAAAGTACTACGACGCCAAACTCAATTTCGTCGAACTGGACTGCCTCCATGGCCAATTCCAGCTGACCCACAACCAAAAAGCCGAAGGTTATAAAACCACCGAGAAGCTGTGGCTGACCGGTAAATCCCAGCCTGCGGCCTGTGATGCCACCTTTGGCCAGTGGGCCGCCGACGGCCAACTGACCGAACAGAAGATCTGGGACCGCGCCAAGCTGGCCGCCGAAGCCCGCAACTATCCGTTGGCCAACAGCCTGGTGAAGACCCTGCCGACCCTCGGCGCCCAGGGCCGCCTGATGGTGGACGTGGCGCAGAAGCCCGACATGCTCGGCGACCCATCGCGCTTCCTGCCGGCCAACGAGGCCATGTCCGACGCCGTAGGCCTGGGCCTGCGCCGCCTGGCACGCCAGGACCCGGACAAGGCCATGGCCCTGCTCGACGGTTATGCCAGCAGCATGCACTTCTCTCGTGACGAAAAAGTGTCGATCGCCCGGGAAATCGGCCTGACCCTGGCGCGTCGCTACGACCCGCGCGCCCTCGACGTGATGACCAAATACGATCCGGAATTGCGGGACAACACCGTTTCCGAATGGCGCCTGCGCCTGCTGTTGCGCCTGGCCCGCTGGGAAGACGCCTACCAGTTGACCCGCAAGCTGCCCCAGGATTTGGCCACCACCAACCGCTGGCGCTACTGGCAGGCCCGCAGCCTGGAACTGGCAGAGCCGAAGAACCCGCAAGCCCTGGTGATGTACAAGGGTCTGGCCAAGGAACGAGACTTTTACGGTTTCCTGGCGGCGGATCGCTCCCAGTCCCCGTACCAACTGAACAACAAGCCACTGGTGATGAGCCAGGCGCTGATGAACAAGGTACGCAACACACCGGGCGTGCGCCGCGCCCTGGAGTTCTACGCCCGTGGCCAGATCGTTGATGGCCGCCGCGAGTGGTACCACGTCAGCCGGCATTTCAACCGCGACGAAATGGTCGCCCAGGCCAAGTTGGCCTACGACATGAAGTGGTACTTCCCGGCGATCCGCACCATCAGCCAGGCGCAGTACTGGGACGACCTGGACATCCGCTTCCCAATGGCCCACCGCGACACCCTCGTGCGCGAAGCCAAGGTCCGCGGCGTGCATTCCAGCTGGGTATTTGCGATCACCCGCCAGGAAAGCGCCTTCATGGACGACGCGCGCTCCGGCGTCGGCGCCACCGGCCTGATGCAACTGATGCCCGGTACCGCCAAGGAGACTGCGCGAAAGTTCAGCATCCCGCTGGCTTCGCAACAGCAGGTGCTCGACCCGGACAAGAACATCCAGCTCGGCGCCGCCTACCTGAGCCAGGTCCACGCCCAGTTCAACGGCAACCGCGTGCTCGCCACCGCTGCCTACAACGCCGGCCCGGGCCGTGTACGCCAATGGCTGCGCGGCGCCGATCACCTGAGTTTCGATGTGTGGGTGGAAAGCATCCCGTTCGACGAAACCCGCCAGTATGTGCAGAACGTGCTGTCTTATTCGGTGATCTACGGGCAGAAGCTCAATGCACCGCAGCCGCTGGTGGATTGGCATGAGCGGTATTTTGATGATCAGTAAGTAACGCTGTCCCATAAAAAATGCCCACATTGAGAGATGCGGGCATTTTTTGTGGGCGGTGAATCAGTGGGTGGTCGACTCACCATCACTGAACTGCAACGCCGCCAGCCGTGCATACAGCGGATTGCTGGCGATCAGTTGCTGATGCGTCCCAACCGCCACCAGCTTGCCCTGGTCCATCACGGCAATCCGGTCGGCATTCTTCACCGTGGCCAGCCGGTGGGCGATGACCAGGGTGGTGCGCCCTTCCATCAACTGCGGCAGCGCCTGCTGGATCAGGTGTTCGCTCTGGGCGTCCAGCGCGCTGGTGGCTTCGTCCAGCAGCAGGATCGGTGCATCCACCAACAAGGCCCGGGCGATGGCCAGGCGTTGGCGCTGGCCGCCCGAAAGGCCCATGCCGCCGTCGCCCAGGTGGGTCTGGTAGCCGTCGGGCATTTGCAAAATGAAGTCGTGGGCGTGGGCGATGCGCGCCGCCTCCTCGACCTGGGTAAAGGTGGCCGTCGGATTGCCGTAGCGGATGTTCTCCTCAACGCTGCCGAAAAACAGCGCCGGGCTCTGGGACACCAGGGCGAAACAGCGGCGCAGGTCCAGCGGATCCAGCTCGGTCAGCGGGTGGCCTTCAAGCAGGATGCGGCCTTGCTGGGGATCGTAGAAACGCAGCAACAGATCGAACATCGTCGATTTACCCGCACCGGACGGACCGACCAGGGCCAGGGTTTCGCCAGCATTGATGCTCAGGCTCAAGCCGTCGATGGCAAAACGATCCGGGCGCGACGGATAGGAGAAGCGCAAATCCTGGATTTCCAGGCGGCCGCTGACCCGCTCCGGCAGCTCGATCACGTTGGCTTCGGGCGCCTTGATCTCATTGCTCGACTGCAGCAATTCGCCAATCCGCTCCGCCGCACCGGCGGCGCGCTGCAACTCGCCCAACACTTCACTCAAGGTACCGACGGCACTGCCGACGATCAGGCTGTAGAACACGAACGCCGCCAGCTCACCACCGGAAATGCGCCCGCCGATCACGTCCATGCCGCCGACCCAGAGCATCACGCCCACGGCGCCCAGCACCAGCATGATCACCAGGGTAATCAGCCAGGCGCGCTGCACGATGCGTTTGCGGGCGGTGGTGAACGCCTCTTCCACCGTCAGCGCGAAGCGCTGTTCGTCCTGGACCTGGTGGTTGTAGGCCTGCACGGTCTTGATCTGGCCGAGGGTCTCGGACACATAGCTGCCGACATCGGCGATGCGGTCCTGGCTCTGGCGCGACAGGCTGCGCACCCGGCGGCCGAAGATCAGGATCGGCGCCAGCACCAGTGGCAGCGCTATCACGACGATGCTGGTGAGCTTGGGGTTGGTGACAAACAGCAGCACGATCCCGCCGATCACCATCAAGGCGTTGCGCAGGAACAGCGACAGCGAGGAGCCGATCACCGATTGCAGCAAGGTGGTGTCGGTGGTCAGCCGGGACTGGATTTCCGAGCTGCGGTTGTTTTCGTAGAAGCCCGGATGCAGGTAGATCAAGTGGTTGAACACCTGCCGCCGGATGTCCGCCACCACCCGCTCGCCGATCCACGACACCAGGTAAAACCGCGCAAAGGTGCCCACCGCCAGGCCCAGCACCAGGATCATGAACAGACCGATGGACTGGTTGAGCAGGTGCGGCGACTGGGTCATGAACCCCTGGTCCACCAGCAGGCGAATACCCTGGCCCATGGACAAGGTAATGCCGGCGGTGACGATCAGCGCCAACAAGGCGCCCAGGGCCTGCCAGCGGTAGGGAGCGACGAAGCGACTGGCCAGGCGAATCGCGCGGCGTTGACGGGCTGAGAGCATGGAGGGTTTCACCTGAAGGTTGGAGACGGGAACCTGCATAGCTACATGGGGGGAACTTGAGCGAATCACAATGAGTCAGGTTAATTATGCTCACCGAACCTAGGCCCTAGAGGCTATCGGTCTAAGGATCGGCTGGAAATTTGTATCGGTTTCTGCTGGACTGGGCATTCGATCTGCGGGCCGCGCAAGGAGTTGTAACAACGCGGTCACGCGGGGGTTTTAAAGTAGGTACACAACCTGATGAGGAGACGGGCCATGTCCTTGCAAAACAGCAGCAACGCCAAAATTCAAGTGATCCGCCAACCGCAGCAATTGCCTTGCTCGTATATCGACGCTCAGGGCCGCGAAGTGCAAATCACCGAAGAAATGATCCAGAGCGCGTGCGCCGAACTGGAACAGAAATTGGTCAAGCCTGCCAAGCGAGGCTGATTCGCCCACGCTCTCTTAAACCCGGCCTTGATGGCCGGGTTTTTTATGCCTTCAGATTGCCTGTGCGCCCAATGCTGCCACGATGCTCGACAAGGCGGCAGACTCGCCGTTGATCCGCACTTTCAAGCCGTCAATCTCACGCCGCTCGGGGTAGTGCTTGCGCAATAGGTCGAAGGCCTTGCGCTGCTCATCCACTGTGCCTACCAGGCTGCGGCGGAAATCCGCGTCATCACGGCGCGGGTCGTACACGCTGCGGCACAGGGTCGCCAGGGCCCAGGCCGGATCGGTATTGGCATTGAGGCTGACTTCGGCCAGCCACGGCTCCGGCAGCAAGTCGCTCAATTGAATCGTCGGGTCCTGACCAAGATGCCGGCAAAACGCCTGATAGATCTGCGCCGTGCCGCGCTGCTTGCCGTCCAGGCTGTAGCCGGCGATATGCGGGGTGGCCAGCACACACAGGTCGGCCAGGTCGACGTCCACCTGCGGCTCGCCTTCCCACACATCCAGCACGGCCTGCAGGTCTTCGCGCGCCAGCAGCACCTCCTTGAGGGCGGCGTTGTCCACCACCGGGCCGCGGCTGGCGTTGATCAGCCAGGTACCGGGCTTGAGCTGGTTGAGGCGCTCGCGGTCGAACAAGTGCCAGGTGGAGCCGTTGCCGGATTTGTTCAGCGGCGTGTGCAGGCTGATCACATCGCACTGCTCGACGATTTGCTCCAGGCTGACGTAATCACCGTCCTCGGCGATCTGCCGGGGCGGGTCGCACACCAGCACGTTCCAGCCCAACGCCTTGAGCACCTTGACCAGACGCCCGCCGACTTCACCGGCCCCCACCACACCGTAGGTGCGCTGGGCCAGGTCGGCGCCTTCGATCTCGGCCAGGGTCAGCAGGCTGCCCAGCACATAGTCGACCACGCCACGGGCATTGCAGCCGGGGGCGCTGGACCACTGGATGCCGGCGCGCTGGAAGTAATCGAGGTCGAGGTGATCAGTGCCGATGGTGCAGGTGCCGACAAACCGCACCGGCGTGCCTTCGAGCAAGGCACGGGTGACGTTGGTCACCGAACGTACCAGCAGCACATCGGCCTGTTCGATCGTCGCGCGGTCGATGGACCGGCCCGGAACCCGGCGAATCTCGCCGAATCCTTCAAAGAATGCATCGAGCAGCGGGATATTTTCGTCGGCAACAATCAGCATGGCAGGCTCCTTTCGCGGATCAGCAGTGTACAGCGGTTTTCCTTGTGGCGAGGGAGCTTGCTCCCGCTGGAGTGCGGAGCGCTCCCAAATGCAGCACCGTGTTTTTTCAGGTACACATCGGTTGCCCGTTATGGGGCTGCTGCGCAGCCCAGCGGGAGCAAGCTCCCTCGCCACAGCAAGCGCCCTCGCCACAAAACGCTGCATCTGCGCGGGGATGTGTTTACAAATCCACAACACAGGTTTTTTCCTGACCAACACGTCAAGGCGTAGAATGCGCCGTCCTGCGCTCCCCCTATCGGACATCTGTACGTGAACACTGCCACAACCACCACCGCCCTTTCTCGCCCCGCCCGCGTCAGCCTTGAAGTGCGCAACCTGCTGGCCCTGGCGCTGCCGATCATGATCGGGCAACTGGCGACCACCGCCATGGGGTTCGTCGATGCCGTGATGGCCGGGCGTGTCAGCTCCCGAGACCTGGCGGCGGTCGCCCTGGGCAACTCCATCTGGATCCCGGTGTACCTGCTGATGACCGGCACCCTGTTAGCCACCACGCCGAAAGTCGCCCAGCGCTTTGGCGCCGGCACCCACGGTGAAATCGGCCCGCTGGTGCGCCAGTCGATGTGGCTGGCACTGGTGGTGGGAATTACCGCGCTGCTGTTGCTGATCAGCGCCGAACCGATCCTGCACCTGATGAAGGTTGATCCCGAGTTGATCAAGCCCTGCATGGGCTACCTGCACGGCATCGCTTCGGGCATGCCGGCCATTGCGTTGTATTACGTGCTGCGCTGCTTCAGCGACGGGCTGGGCCGAACGCGGCCGAGCATGGTCATGGGCCTGTGCGGGCTGGCGCTGAATATTCCGCTGAACTATGTGTTTATCTACGGCCACTTCGGCGTGCCGGCCATGGGCGGCATCGGTTGCGGCTGGGCCACGGCGATCGTGATGTGGGTGATGATGCTCGGCCTGGCCGCCTGGACCCGCTGGGCGCCGGTGTATCAGAGCAGCGAGCTGTTCAAGCGCTTTGACTGGCCGCAATGGTCGGTGATCAAGCGTGTGTTGAGCATTGGCTTGCCCATCGGGATCGCGGTGTTTGCCGAGTCGAGCATTTTTGCGGTGATCGCGCTGCTGATCGGCAGCCTCGGTGCCACGGTGGTGGCCGGACACCAGATCGCGCTGAACTTCAGCTCGCTGGTGTTCATGATCCCCTACTCCCTGAGCATGGCGGTCACCGTGCGCGTGGGCCAGGCCCTGGGCCGTGGCGAACCCCGTGAGGCGCGCTTTGCCGCAGGTGTCGGAATGGGCACCGCGCTGGTGTATGCCTGCCTGTCCTGCAGCCTGATGCTGCTGTTTCGCGAACAGATCGCCACCATCTACACCCAGGACCCGCTGGTGATCCAGGTGGCGGCGATGCTGATTGTGTTTGCGGCGCTGTTTCAGTTCTCGGACGCGATCCAGGTCACGGCCGCCGGCGCACTACGTGGTTACCAGGATACTCGGGTGACCATGGTGCTGACGCTGTTTGCGTATTGGGGCGTGGGCTTGCCGGTGGGCTACGCGCTGGGGCTGACCGAGTGGCTGGGCGACGCCCGCGGCCCGAGCGGCTTGTGGCAGGGGTTGATCGTGGGCCTGAGCTGTGCCGCGGCGATGTTGGTGATCCGCCTGGTGCGCAGCGCACGCAAGCGGATTCGCCGGGCTTAAGCCGATTTCTTGCGGATCCAGTATAGGTAGGTACCGGCCTGCTCCTGCTGGTCCACCAGTTCATGGTCGAGAAACACGCAGAACTTGGGGATGTCGCGACGGGTCGACGGATCGGTCGCGATCACCTTGAGCAAGCCACCGGGCGCTAGGTCGCGGATGTGCTGGTGCAGCATCATCACTGGCTCCGGGCAGTTGAGGCCGGTGGCGTCGAGGACGGCATCGACGGGTAAATCAGGGGTCAGGCTCATGGTTTACTCCTAAACAGGCCGGCATTTTAACGGTAACGCGGGGCGCCAGGTAGCCAGCGGCGCCCTCGGTTTTTTCGCGAGCAAGCTCGCTCCTACATTGAGCAGCGTTTACCGGGCCTTCGGCTTCTTCACATCCAACCGGCGCAAATGGCAGGTCACTTCTTCACGGTCGTGGTACAGCTGCTTGCAGCCGATCTCCACCCGGATGCCACGCTCCTTGAAGCCTTCCGCGATGCGTTCAAGCAGGCGCTTCACTTCGGCATAACGCTGCTTCATCGGCAACTTCAGGTTGACCACCGCTTCGCGGCAATGTCCCTCGCCGATCCAGGTTTCCAACAGGGCCGCATTGCGCGCCGGTTTCTCGACGATGTCGCAGACCATCCAGTCCACCGGCTGCTTGGGGGTGTAGATGAAGCCGTCGGCCATCAAGTGCTGCACCAGCCCGGTGTCCATCAGGCTTTCGGCCATCGGGCCGTTGTCGATGGCGGTCACCAGCATGCCGCGGTTGACCAGTTGCCACGTCCAGCCGCCAGGCGCTGCGCCGAGGTCGACGCCGGTCATGTCGCTGTGCAGGCGCTCGTCCCACTGGTCTCGGGGTATAAAGTGGTGCCAGGCCTCTTCCAGCTTCAAGGTCGAGCGGCTTGGCGCGTCCCGCGGGAATTTGAGGCGCGGGATGCCCATCGGCCACATGGCCGAGTTGTTCGACTCGGCCAGGCCCATGAACACTTCGCGGCCGCTCTTGAAGGTCAACAGCAGGCGCGGCTTGCTGGCGTCTTCCACCAGTTTGCCGGCGGCCATCAGCGCCTTGCGCAAGTGAACTTCGAATTTCTTGCAGAAGTTCGACAGCTCCTTGCCGTCATTGGTGTCGACCATTTCCAGCCACAGGCTGCCGCACACCGGGAAATCCCGCAGGTGCGCGAGGATCACGCTGATACGGTCGGTTTCCGGCAAGTCGATGAACACCCCGCGCGCCCACTGCCTCGGGAAGATCAGCTCGGCAAAGCGTTGGCCGCGCATCAGGCGCTGGGCGCCGTCTTCTTCGGTGCAGACAAATTCGGCGCAGGCGCTGCCGGTCTTGGCCTTGGCATAGCCCGAAACGTTCAGGCGTGCGGCGTGTTCCGCGATCTCGGAACAGACTTCGCCTTCAAAACCCGGGCGGCAGTGCATAAAAAGGGTGTTCATCAACTCTCCTGGATCACGGGCTTGCTATAGCGCAATGCCTGTCATGAAAACGCGCGCATGATAGCCGAGTTCGGAACCTTGGACTTATTGATAGAGTCCAGTAATTAGCCAGCTACTTAAAACAGGGCTAATTTGTAAGCTCTGTTCGTCCCGTCAGGTCCGTAGCCGTGCGGACCATAAGGAGTCATGTAATGTCATCCCTTGATAGTCTGAGAACCCTTAAAACCTTACAGATCGACGACAAGACCTATCACTACTTCAGCCTGCCCGAAGCCGCCAAGAGCCTGGGTGATCTGGACAAGCTGCCGATGTCCCTCAAGGTGCTGCTGGAAAACCTGCTGCGCTGGGAAGACGAAAAGACCGTCACCGGCGCCGACCTCAAGGCCATTGCCGCCTGGCTCAAGGAGCGCCGCTCCGACCGCGAGATCCAGTACCGCCCCGCCCGGGTGCTGATGCAAGACTTTACCGGCGTGCCCGCCGTGGTCGACCTGGCCGCCATGCGCGCCGCCGTGGCCAAGGCCGGCGGTGACCCGCAACGCATCAACCCGCTGTCACCGGTGGACCTGGTGATCGACCACTCGGTGATGGTCGACAAGTTCGCCACCACCGGCGCCTTCCAGGAAAACGTCGACATCGAAATGCAGCGCAACGGCGAACGCTACGCCTTCCTGCGCTGGGGCCAGAGCGCCTTCGACAACTTCAGCGTAGTGCCACCGGGCACCGGCATCTGCCACCAGGTCAACCTGGAATACCTCGGCCGCACCGTGTGGACCAAGGATGAAGACGGCCGCACCTACGCCTTCCCCGACACATTGGTAGGCACCGACTCCCACACCACCATGATCAACGGCCTCGGCGTATTGGGCTGGGGAGTGGGCGGGATCGAAGCGGAAGCCGCGATGCTCGGGCAGCCGGTGTCGATGCTGATCCCGGAAGTGATCGGCTTCAAGCTCACCGGCAAGCTGAAAGAAGGCATCACCGCCACCGACCTGGTGCTGACCGTCACCCAGATGTTGCGCAAAAAAGGCGTGGTCGGGAAATTCGTCGAATTCTATGGTGATGGCCTGGCTGACCTGCCCCTGGCAGACCGCGCCACCATCGCCAACATGGCCCCGGAATACGGCGCCACTTGCGGCTTCTTCCCGGTGGACGACGTGACTCTGGACTACCTGCGCCTGTCAGGCCGTCCTGCGGAAACCGTCAAGCTGGTAGAGGCGTACACCAAGGCCCAGGGCCTATGGCGCAACGCCGGTCAGGAGCCCATCTTCACTGACAGCCTGGCGCTGGACATGGGCAGCGTCGAAGCCAGCCTCGCGGGGCCAAAACGTCCGCAAGACCGCGTTTCCCTGCCGAACGTCGGCCAAGCCTTCAGCGACTTCCTCGACCTGCAATTCAAACCCACCAACAAGGAAGAAGGCCGCCTGGAGAGCGAAGGCGGCGGCGGTGTTGCGGTGGGCAACGCCGACCTGATCGGTGAAGCCGACTACGACTTCGAAGGCCAGACCTATCGCTTGAAAAACGGCGCGGTGGTGATCGCGGCCATTACCTCCTGCACCAACACCTCCAACCCGAGCGTGATGATGGCGGCGGGCCTGGTGGCGAAAAAGGCCGTGGAGAAAGGACTGAAGAGCAAGCCCTGGGTGAAAACCTCCCTGGCGCCGGGCTCCAAAGTCGTGACTGATTACTACAAAGCGGCAGGCTTGACCCAATACCTCGACAAGCTGGGCTTCGACCTGGTGGGTTATGGCTGCACCACCTGTATCGGCAACTCCGGGCCGCTGCCCGAGCCGATCGAAAAAGCCATCCAGAAAGCCGACCTGGCCGTGGCCTCGGTGCTCTCGGGCAACCGTAACTTCGAAGGCCGGGTGCACCCCCTGGTGAAAACCAACTGGCTGGCCTCCCCGCCCCTCGTGGTGGCCTATGCCCTGGCCGGCACCGTGCGCATGGACATCAGCAGCGAACCACTGGGCACCGGCTCTGACGGAAAACCGGTGTACCTGCGGGACATCTGGCCCAGCAGCAAGGAAATCGCCGACGCCGTTGCGCAAGTCAGCACCCAGATGTTCCACAAGGAATACGCCGAGGTGTTTGCCGGTGATGAACAGTGGCAGGCCATTGAAGTGCCGCAGGCTGCGACCTACGTGTGGCAGAAGGACTCCACCTACATCCAGCACCCACCGTTCTTCGACGACATCGGCGGCCCGCTGCCGGTGATCGAAGACGTCAAGGGCGCCAACGTGCTGGCATTGCTGGGGGACTCGGTGACCACCGACCACATCTCCCCTGCCGGCAACATCAAGACCGACAGCCCGGCGGGCAAATACCTGCGCGAGCAAGGCGTCGAACCGCGGGACTTCAACTCCTACGGCTCGCGTCGCGGCAACCATGAAGTGATGATGCGCGGCACCTTCGCCAACATCCGCATCCGCAACGAAATGCTCGGCGGTGAGGAAGGCGGCAACACGATCTACATCCCTACCGGCGAGAAAATGCCGATCTATGACGCCGCCATGAAATACCAGGCCTCGGGCACCCCGCTGGTGGTGATCGCCGGCCAGGAATACGGCACCGGCTCAAGCCGTGACTGGGCGGCCAAGGGCACCAACCTGCTGGGGGTCAAGGCGGTGATCGCCGAGAGTTTCGAGCGGATTCACCGTTCCAACCTGGTGGGCATGGGCGTGCTGCCCCTGCAGTTCAAGCTGGACCAGAACCGCAAGGCACTCAAGCTGACCGGCAAGGAGAAGATCGACATCCTCGGGCTGACCCACGCCGAGATCGAGCCACGCATGAACCTGACGCTGGTGATCACCCGTGAGGATGGCAGCAGCGAGAAGGTCGAAGTGCTGTGCCGCATCGACACCCTCAATGAGGTCGAGTACTTCAAGGCCGGCGGGATCCTGCACTACGTGTTGCGGCAGTTGATTGCCTCGTAACTGACACGCGCTACCCAAAACACCGCCTTCCCTGGCGGTGTTTTCATTTTTACCGTCGGTGACGCTCGGTATACTGCCGCCCTCAGATTTTGACTGTCACAAGGATTCCCCATGCTTGCATTGCCATGGCTGTACCTGGCGCTTCTTTCCATCGGCTATGTACTTGCCTTGAGCTACGGGCAATTGGGGTTAATGGCGGCACTGTCTGTCGCCATGCTGCTGTTGGCCGGGTTTGCCGTGCGGCAACAGCGAAACCCGTGGGTACGCTATCTGGGCCACGGGCTGTTTATCGTGCTGGCGCTGGGGCTGGCGATGCATTGGCTGCCGGGGTTCTACAACGGTCGCGGGATCGCGCCGCAGCGCTTTACGGACGACGCCGTGCCTTTCTCGATGTACCTGAACCAGGACAAGCCGCTGATTGGCTTCTGGCTGCTGCTGGCCTGCCCGTGGATTGTTGCGCGCCGGTCCCTGCGCCTGTCGATCTACGCCACCGCCCTGGCGTTGACACTGACGGCGATTGCCGCCCTGGGCGGCGCTGCGTTGCTGGGCGTCATCAGTTGGGCTCCGAAGTGGCCGGAGCAGGCCTGGCTGTGGGTGTTGAATAACTTGCTGCTGGTGACCCTGGTGGAGGAAGCGCTGTTCCGCGGTTATATCCAGGGCGGCCTGAGCCGACGGTTCAAGCAATTGCCCTATGGTGAAAACCTCGCATTGCTGTTGGCCGCCCTGCTGTTCGGACTGGTACACCTGGGCGCAGGCTGGCAGTGGACCCTGCTGGCGACCATCGCAGGCCTGGGCTACGGCCTGGCGTATCGCTTTGGCGGATTGGGCGCGGCGATCGTTACGCACTTCGGGCTGAACCTGCTGCATTTCGGGTTGTTTACCTATCCGATGCTGGCGGGCTGAGGCTGCGCCGATTGTTGCAAAAAATAAGTTAAATAAAACCCCGCGACGGTCGACAACCTGTCAAAGCCTTGCGGATTGAACAATCATGCGTAATAACCAACCCGTTACCCAGCGCGAACGTACCTTCCCCGCTCAGCAACGGTTGATCTCCACCACGGATGCCAAAGGCGTGATCACCTACTGCAACGACGCCTTCGTCGAGATCAGTGGGTTTTCCCATGACGAACTGCTGCGTGCCCCGCACAACCTGGTTCGTCATCCGGATGTGCCGGCGGCAGTGTTCGCACACATGTGGTCCACGCTCAAACAAGGCTTGCCATGGATGGGCATCGTCAAGAACCGCTGCAAGAGCGGTGATCACTATTGGGTCAACGCCTATGTGACACCGGTCTTCGACGGCAACCAGGTGATCGGCTACGAGTCGGTGCGGGTCAAGCCCACCGCCGAGCAGATCCGTCGTGCCGAAGCGCTTTACCAGCGCATCAACGAGGGCAAGCCGGCCATCCCGCGCCGCGACAAGTGGCTGCCGGTGTTGCAGGACTGGCTGCCGTTTATCCTGGTCAGCCAGTTGAGCTTCCTGATTGGCGTCTGGCTCAATTCCCACTGGGGCTTTGCCCTGGCAGCGGCGCTGTCGGTACCGCTGGGCCTGTTGGGCCTGAGCTGGCAACAACGCGGGCTCAAGCGCTTGCTGCGCCTGGCCGAACAGACCACCTCAGACCCGCTGATCGCGCAGATGTACACCGACAGCCGCGGCGCCCAGGCGCGCCTGGAAATGTCGATCCTCAGCCAGGAGGCGCGCCTGAAGACGTGTCTTACCCGTTTGCAGGACACGGCTGAACACCTCAACTCCCAGGCGGCGCAGTCCAATACCCTGGCGCATAACAGCTCCAGCGGTCTTGAACGCCAGCGCGTGGAAACCGAACAGGTGGCCACTGCGGTCAACCAGATGGCCGCGACGACTCAGGAAGTCGCCAGCCATGTGCAACGCACCGCCGATGCCACCCAGGAAGCCAATCGCCTGACCGGGCGTGGCCGTGATATCGCCGGCGAAACCCGCGAAGCGATTCAGCGCCTGTCGGTGGCCGTGGGCGAGACCGGCGTGACCGTGACCCAACTGGCCAAGGACAGTGACGAAATCGGTGGCGTGGTGGATGTGATCAAGGGCATCGCCGACCAGACCAACCTGCTGGCGCTGAACGCGGCCATCGAAGCGGCCCGTGCCGGGGAGATGGGTCGCGGCTTTGCGGTGGTGGCCGACGAAGTGCGGCAACTGGCCCAGCGTACCAGCGAGTCCACCGGGCAGATTCACGCGCTGATCGCCAAGCTGCAACAGACCGCCAATGCCGCCGTACAGACCATGGACGCCGGGCATCGCCAGGCCGAGGAAGGTGTGGCACGGGTGATGGAAGCGGACCAGGCGCTGATCGGGATCAGTGAAGCGGTGGCGCACATCACCGACATGACAGCGCAGATTGCGGCGGCGACCGAGGAGCAGAGCTCGGTGGCGGAAGAGATCAGCCGTAATATCAGCACTATTGCGCTGTTGGCGGATCAGACGTCGGAACAGGCGTTGAACTCGGCGCAGTTGAGTGAAGAGCTGACGCATACCGCCAATACTCAGTATTCGCTGGTAGAACGCTTTAACCGGTAAACCGCTTTCGCGAGCAAGCCCGCTCCCACATTTGGAATGCATTTCAAATGTGGGAGCGGGCTTGCTCGCGAAAGGGCCCTATCAGGCGCCGAGAAACCCGGCCACCTTCACCGCCGCAGCCTCCAGATGCTGCTCATGACTAAACCCGGAAGCCTTCAACGGCTTCAAATCATGATCCCCCGCCACCAGCCACATCACCTCGATACCCGGCGACAACACATACCCTTCCACCGCCGCCCGATTGCCCAGCGCATCCCGCTCGCCCTGCACAATCAACGTCGGCGTCTTCAGCCCGGCCAGATGCTCGGTCCGGGGTTTCTCCGGTTTGCCCACCGCATAAAACGGATAACCCAGGCACACCAGCGCATCCGCGCCCAATTCATCCGCCAGTAAACTGGCCATCCGCCCGCCCATGGACTTGCCGCCCACCGCCAGTTTCCCAGCGACATGACGTCGCACCTCGGCATACACCTCACGCCAGCATTCCAGCAGTTTCGGCGCCGGGTTCGGCGGACGTTTACCGCCATCCACACGACGCTGGGCCATGTACGGAAACTCGAAGCGCAATACGTTCACGCCATGCCCGGCAAGGCGTGCAGCCATGTCTTCCATAAAGCCCGAGTCCATTGGCGCGCCCGCGCCGTGGGCCAGGATCAGCGTCGCGGGCGTACGCGCGATAGACCCTGTCGCGGCATTCCACAACCAGCCGCGTTCCCGCACACACTGCGCCCATTGATCCCCGTCAATACTGGCCTTGTGCTCTTTGCCCATGCTTGCCTCGCTTTTTAGTCTGCCTATAACTCCAGCCCAAGTGCCGCATTTGCTTGGGTTGAACCGTGGATGGGGAACCATGAACACTACTTTAAGTACCGCCTATAACTACAAGGTGGTCCGCCAATTCGCCATTATGACGGTGGTGTGGGGCATCGTCGGCATGGGGCTCGGGGTTTTTCTCGCTGCCCAGTTGGTATGGCCCGAACTCAACTTCAATTTGCCCTGGACCAGTTTCGGCCGCTTGCGCCCGCTGCACACCAACGCGGTGATCTTTGCCTTTGGCGGTTGCGCGCTGTTTGCCAGCTCCTTCTACTCGGTGCAACGCACCTGCCAGACCCAATTGTTCGCGCCAAAGATCGCGCAGTTCTGCTTCTGGGGCTGGCAGCTGGTGATTGTGCTGGCCGCGATCACCTTGCCGCTGGGCTACACCAGCTCCAAGGAATACGCCGAGCTGGAATGGCCGATCGACATCCTGATCACCATCGTCTGGGTGGCCTATGCCATCGTGTTCTTCGGCACGGTGATGAAGCGCAACACCAAGCACATCTACGTCGGTAACTGGTTCTTCGGTGCGTTCATCATCACCGTAGCGATCCTGCATATCGTCAACAACCTGGAAATCCCGGTCAGCCTGACCAAGTCCTACTCGCTGTACGGCGGTGCGACGGATGCCATGGTGCAGTGGTGGTACGGGCATAACGCGGTAGGCTTTTTCCTCACCGCCGGCTTCCTGGGGATGATGTACTACTTCGTGCCGAAACAGGCCGAACGTCCGGTGTATTCCTATCGCCTGTCCATCGTGCACTTCTGGGCACTGATCACCCTGTACATCTGGGCCGGCCCGCACCACTTGCACTACACCGCGCTGCCGGACTGGGCACAGTCCCTGGGCATGGTGATGTCGCTGGTACTGCTGGCACCGAGCTGGGGCGGGATGATCAACGGGATGATGACCCTGTCGGGCGCCTGGCATAAGTTGCGCAGCGACCCGATCCTGCGATTCCTGGTGGTTTCCCTGGCCTTCTACGGCATGTCGACCTTTGAAGGGCCGATGATGGCGATCAAGACGGTCAACGCCCTCTCCCACTACACCGACTGGACCATCGGCCACGTACACGCCGGGGCGCTGGGTTGGGTAGCGATGATCTCCATCGGCGCGCTGTATCACATGATCCCGAAAATCTTCGGTCGCGAGCAGATGTACAGCCTCGGCCTGATCAACGCGCACTTCTGGCTGGCCACCATCGGCACCGTGCTCTACATCGCCTCGATGTGGGTCAACGGCATCGCCCAGGGCCTGATGTGGCGTGCGGTCAACGAAGACGGCACCTTGACCTACTCCTTCGTCGAAACCCTGGTGGCCAGCCACCCAGGCTTCATCGTGCGACTGGTGGGCGGGGCGATCTTCCTCAGCGGCATGTTCCTGATGGCTTACAACACTTGGCGCACCGTGCGTTCGGCACAACCCGCCGAAGTCGCCGCTGCGGCGCAGATGGCCTGAGGAGTCGATGATGAAACACGAAACCATTGAAAAGAACGTCGGCCTGCTGATGCTGCTGATGGTGCTCGCCGTGAGTATCGGCGGCCTGACCCAGATTGTGCCGCTGTTCTTCCAGGATGTGACCAACAAGCCGGTGGAAGGCATGAAGCCCTACACCGCGCTGCAACTGGAAGGTCGCGACATCTATATCCGCGAAGGCTGCGTACAGTGCCATTCGCAGATGATCCGCCCGTTCCGCGCCGAAACAGAGCGTTATGGCCACTACTCGGTGGCCGGTGAAAGCGTGTGGGATCACCCCTTCCTGTGGGGCTCCAAGCGTACCGGGCCGGACCTGGCCCGCGTCGGCGCGCGCTACTCGGACGACTGGCACCGCGCGCACTTGTACAACCCGCGCAACGTGGTACCGGAATCGAAGATGCCGGCGTACCCATGGCTGGTCACCGCCCCGGTCGACAGCAGCCACACCGAGACCAAGCTCAAGGTGATGCGCACCCTCGGCGTGCCGTACACCGACGACGACATCGCCGGTGCCGTGGCCTCCCTCAAGGGCAAGACCGAGATGGACGCGCTGGTTTCGTACCTGCAAGTGCTCGGCACTGCCATCAAGAGCAAGAGGTGAGCCATGGGATTTGAATTCGATGCTGGAACCATCCGCGGCCTTGGCACGCTGGTCGTGGCCATCGCCTTCATCGGCCTGTCGCTGTGGGTGTTCAACTCCCGGCGCAACGCAGAGTTCGCCGAGGCGTGCCTGCTGCCGTTTGCCGATGAACCGCTACCGCCAACCCCCGACGCTCAAGAAGAGCCTGCAACAAGGAGCAACCGGCCATGACTACCTTCTGGAGTACATGGATCTGTGTACTGACCCTCGGCAGCCTGATCGGCCTGACCTGGCTGTTGATCGGCACCCGCAAGGGCGAGACCAAGGGCAGCGTGGACCAGACCATGGGCCACGCCTTCGACGGGATCGAGGAGTACGACAACCCGCTGCCACAATGGTGGTTCATGCTGTTCGCCGGCACCCTGGTGTTTGCCGTCGGCTACCTGATCCTCTACCCGGGCCTGGGCAACTGGAAAGGCGTGTTGCCGGGCTATGAAGATGGCTGGACCCAGACCAAGGAATGGGACAAGGAAATGGCCAAGGCCGACGCCAAATTCGGACCGATCTTCGCCAAATTCGCGGCCATGCCGGTGGAAGAAGTTGCCAAGGACCCGCAGGCGCTGAAAATGGGCGGCCGCCTGTTCGCCTCCAACTGCGCGGTGTGCCATGGCTCGGACGCCAAGGGCGCCTACGGCTTCCCGAACCTGGCAGACAACATCTGGCGCTGGGGCGGTTCGGCGGATGCAATCAAGATGACCATCATGAATGGCCGTCATGCCGCGATGCCGGCCTGGGGTGAAGTGCTGGGTGAGGACGGTGTGAAGAACGTCGCAGCCTATGTGCGTCATGAATTGGCGGGCCTGCCGCTGCCGGCTGACAGCACTGCGGATGTCGCCGCGGGCCAGGTGGCATTCAGCACCACCTGTGTCGCCTGCCACGGGCCGGAAGGCCATGGCGTGGAAGCCATGGGCGCGCCGAACCTGACGCAGCCAGGCGGCTTTATCTACGGCACCAGCCTGGCGCAGTTGCAGCAGACCATTCGCCACGGCCGCCAGGGCCAGATGCCTGCGCAGGAAGTACTGCAAGGCAATGACAAGGTGCACCTGCTGGCCGCCTATGTTTACAGCCTGTCCCACAATGCTGATGGCGCAACGCCTGACAGCCAACCCGAGTAATCCTGCACCCCCCAAAAGCCGCGCCTGATTCAGGCGCGGCTTTTTTTGCGACCCATTGTCGCACCCTTCCGATCGCTGACTTTCCCCTCCTGCCATTCGGGTCTACGCTTGTTTGCACAGTGGACTGGCATTGGCCGGTCGACGGCCGACTTGCACTCGATGGGTTGAAACATTTCTGCTCGATGACAGGCGCAAAGGCTGGTACTTACCGGCTGTCGTGCCACTGGCCATTCGTCACCCGAGCTGCTTGTTTACACACACTCAGTTACAAGTACCTTCGACCCGTTTAAAATCCTGTCCAAGTCGTCAGCTTTTAACCCTGAATTTTGTCCTTACGCCAAACATGGAAAGGGCGCAGAATCTGGTTTGGAACGCATTGACGCAGGTCACCTTGCGTTGCAATGGAATCTTGCTTTCTCCATACTTGCGACCGATTTTTACCCTATAAAAAAACTAAACCGTGGAACCTTAGAATGAGCACAGCAATCAGTCCGACTGCTTATAACTATAAGGTAGTCCGCCAGTTCGCCATCATGACGGTGGTCTGGGGGATCCTTGGCATGGGGCTCGGCGTTTTCATTGCCTCGCAACTGGTTTGGCCAGAGTTGAATTTTGGCCTGCCATGGACGACATTTGGACGCCTGCGCCCGTTGCACACCAACCTGGTGATTTTCGCCTTCGGTGGATGTGCACTGTTTGCCACTTCTTACTACGTCGTGCAGCGAACCTGCCAAACGCGACTGATTTCCGATGCACTGGCGGCCTTTACCTTCTGGGGTTGGCAAGCGGTCATCGTGGGCGCGATCGTCACCCTGCCGCTGGGCTACACCACCACCAAGGAATACGCCGAGCTGGAATGGCCGATCGCCATTTTGCTGGCGATTGTCTGGGTGACCTACGCAGTGGTGTTCTTCGGCACCATCGTCAAGCGCAAGACCAAGCACATCTATGTCGGCAACTGGTTCTACGGGGCGTTTATCCTGGTGACGGCGATGCTGCATATCGTCAACCATGCGTCCTTGCCGGTCAGCTTCTTCAAGTCCTACTCGGCCTACGCCGGTGCGACGGACGCAATGATCCAGTGGTGGTACGGCCACAACGCCGTAGGTTTCTTCCTCACCACCGGCTTCCTGGGGATGATGTACTACTTCGTGCCGAAACAGGCCGAGCGTCCGATCTACTCCTATCGCCTGTCCATCGTGCACTTCTGGGCCCTGATCACCCTGTACATCTGGGCCGGTCCGCACCACCTGCACTACACCGCATTGCCGGACTGGGCCCAGTCCCTGGGCATGGCGATGTCGATCATCCTGCTCGCGCCAAGCTGGGGCGGCATGATCAACGGCATGATGACCCTGTCGGGCGCCTGGCATAAATTGCGCACCGACCCGATCCTGCGGTTCCTGGTGGTCTCCCTGGCGTTCTACGGCATGTCGACCTTCGAAGGCCCGATGATGGCCATCAAGACGGTCAACTCGCTGTCCCACTACACCGACTGGACCATCGGCCACGTACACGCCGGCGCCCTCGGTTGGGTAGCGATGATTTCCATCGGCGCGCTGTACCACATGATCCCGAAACTGTTCGGCCGTGCGCAGATGCACAGCGTCAGCCTGATCAACACGCACTTCTGGCTGGCCACCATCGGTACCGTGCTCTACATCGCCTCGATGTGGGTCAACGGCATCACCCAGGGCCTGATGTGGCGTGCAATCAACGATGACGGCACCCTCACCTACTCCTTCGTCGAAGGGCTGCAAGCCAGCCATCCGGGTTACATCGTGCGCGCCCTGGGCGGTGCGATCTTTGCCAGCGGCATGCTGTTCATGGCCTACAACGTGTGGCGCACCGTGCGTGCCTCCGACCCTGTAGAAGCCGAAGCCGCTACCAAGATCGCCGTTGTGGGAGCTCACTGATGAAGCATGAAGTAGTCGAGAAGAATATCGGCCTGCTGGCCTTCTTCATGGTCATCGCCGTGAGTATCGGCGGCCTGACCCAGATCGTTCCGCTGTTTTTCCAGGACGTGACCAACAAGCCGGTGGAAGGCATGAAGCCGCGCACCGCCCTTGAACTGGAAGGCCGCGACGTCTACATCGCCAACGGTTGTGTCGGCTGCCATTCGCAGATGATCCGCCCGTTCCGTGCCGAAACCGAACGCTACGGCCACTACTCGGTCGCCGGTGAAAGCGTGTGGGACCACCCATTCCTGTGGGGTTCCAAGCGTACCGGCCCGGACCTGGCCCGGGTCGGCGGTCGTTACTCCGATGACTGGCAGCGTGCGCACTTGTACAACCCGCGCAACGTGGTGCCCGAATCGAAAATGCCGGCGTACCCGTTCCTGGTCGAAAACAAACTCGACGGCAAGGACACCGCCAAGAAGATGGAAGTCTTGCGCACCCTGGGCGTGCCCTACACCGACGAAGACATCGCCGGCGCGGCAGCGGCCGTGAAGGGCAAGACCGAAATGGACGCACTGGTGGCCTACTTGCAAGGCCTTGGCACCATCATCAAAAGCAAACGGTGATCTGGATGGATATCGGGATGATTCGAGGCCTGGGCACCGTTGTCGTGATGGTGGCCTTTATCGGCCTGGCCTTGTGGGTGTTCAGCCCCAAACGCAAGTCGGAGTTTGAAGACGCGACGTTGCTGCCCTTCGCGGATGATCCCGAAGCCATCAAGCACGTCGTAGAAGCGTCTAGGAGTAACAAAGAATGACTACGTTCTGGAGTCTGTACGTCACAGTCCTCAGTCTGGGTACCATTTTCGCCCTGACCTGGCTGCTGCTGTCGACCCGCAAGGGCCAGCGCGCCGAGCAAACCGATGAAACCGTCGGCCACTCGTTCGACGGCATCGAGGAGTACGACAACCCGCTGCCCAAATGGTGGTTCATGCTGTTCGTCGGCACCATCATCTTCGCCCTCGGTTACCTGGCGCTGTACCCTGGCCTGGGCAACTGGAAAGGCCTGCTGCCGGGCTACAGCTACCTCGACAACGACAAGCAAACCCCGTTTGCCAATGGCCAGACCGGCTGGACCGGCGTGCACGAATGGGAAAAGGAAATGGCCAAGTCGGACGCCCGGTTCGGGCCGATCTTCGCCAAGTTCGCCGCCATGCCGATCGAAGAAGTGGCCAAGGACCCGCAAGCCTTGAAGATGGGTGGCCGCCTGTTCGCCTCCAACTGCTCGGTGTGCCACGGTTCCGACGCCAAGGGTGCCTACGGCTTCCCCAACCTGACCGACGCCGACTGGCGCTGGGGCGGCGACCCGGCCACCATCAAGGAAACCATCATGAAGGGCCGCCACGCGGTGATGCCGGCGTGGGCCGAAGTCATTGGCGAGCAAGGCGTGGCCGATGTGGCCGGCTTTGTGGTGACCAACCTCGATGGCCGCAAATTGCCGGAAGGCGCGAAGGCAGACGTGGCCAACGGCGAGAAACTCTTCGCCGCCAACTGCGTGGCGTGCCACGGTCCCGCCGGTAAAGGTACCCCCGCCATGGGTGCACCTGACCTGACCCACCCTGGCGCGTTCATCTACGGCTCGAGCTTCGCGCAACTGCAGCAGACCATCCGTTATGGCCGTCAGGGCCAGATGCCTGCGCAGGAGCAGTTGCAGGGCAATGACAAGGTGCACTTGCTGGCGGCGTATGTTTACAGCCTGTCCCATGGAGACAAGGCAGCTGAGGAGCAGTAAGCATTAAAACCAAAAAGCCCCGCGCAGCCAATGCTGCGCGGGGCTTTGGTAATGGGCATTGGTGGAACTCAACTTACCCCGAGGACGAGGCGTTACCGTTCTTCATGCACTTGGTCCACTCTTTTAATAGCAGCGTTGATCGCCCCCCGATCAGCCGATTTAGACCAATCCGTCAGTCCTAACTGTGCCACTAACTCAGGACGACTCAAGATTTCCCGCGCGACCATCGCTTCATCTGGGCCGCGATCATGACGCGTCCCATCCGCGATGTTCTTCAGTGAAGCGTAAGTCACACCCTCCCTGCGATCAATCCCACCCCAACCGCGCTCCGGGTAATAGGTGTCATATTCATTCAGGAGCTTTTGCGCCAGTTCTTTATCACTCATCGTGGCCAGGGGAAACCCCATATTCTGACCCACGGTTATGATACTTTCACGATCGATTTTGCCATCGTGCTTATGCTTTCCGTACCCATCGAGTTTCTCCATGAGTACAGGATTTTCCAGCAGCGAACGGGCGAAATTCATGTCGTCACTGCTGTAGCCACTCTGCGCAGAGGCATACGCTACCTGTCGTAGAGAGTCGCGGGTGATGTAGTCTGGTTGCGCAGGGTCGGCATACTTATCAAAGTTTCTGAGTAGACGGTCGGCCACCCGATAATCATTTCAACTACTGAATTGCTCTACGCTGATGCCAGAGGATACTGGCAGCGTCGAAGCCGATGGTGGAACGGCTCCAACATTATGCGTGTCATTAGCACGTTGAATGGTCATTGGTTTCCTCGATTTGAATAACGTCAAAACAAAATAAATTTATCGGCGCGCAAGAGACCTAGGCATAACGTTCAACAATTGCTCATCAAAGGTTTCATCGTGGTAACGCTACGCGCTGCTACAAAACATTGCCGAACACTGATCCAGACTTGATCTCAACGTCGGCATTTCCTGCGTGGCAATAACGCGATCAGCGTTCCTACAACAAACGTTTCATTCTGTGTAAACAAAGGCTCGTTTGGGCCTAAGAACTGATATCGCAGAAGCGTCAGCTTCCTAACCAATCGTTGTAGGTTATTTAACAGCGCAAAAAGCAGTTATAAAAACGCCACCACACCGGCCCGTAGACCTCTCCTGATTTACTTACTCAACACCAGGAAGTCGCAAGGGAAACGGCAAGGTGCACTTGCTGGCGGCGTATGTTTCGGACTGTCCCATGGGAACAAGCCGCCAGACGCCGTGTGAGGAAAAGCGGTGAAAAAAAACGGCCCCGCCAGTGGAGATTGGCGGGGCCGTTTTGTTTTCAAGTCGAAAAAGTCGTCACCGCCAGCAACGCATCTACATTTGAGATTGATCAAGAAAACCGCAGGTAGTAACGTGACTACATTCGTACTCCATACGGAGGTTAGCCCCCATGACCATCACCACCATTTCCAGCCGTGAATTCAATCAAGACACAAGCGGTGCCAAAAAAGCCGCCCGCCAAGGCCCGGTTTTTATCACTGACCGGGGCAAGCCTGCCCATGTACTGCTAAGCATTGAGGACTACCAAAAACTGACAGGCCTCAATGCCGACATCGTTGACCTGTTGGTGATGCCAGAAGCGGCAGATATCGAGTTCGAAACCGAACGCGCCGTGATCACTCATCGACCCGTGGACTTCACTTGATGTATCTACTCGACACCAACGTCATCTCTGAACTGCGCAAACCCCAGGCCGATGCCAAGGTCGTCGCCTGGGCCAAAAGTGTCATCGCGCCACGGATGTATATTTCGGCCATTACCTTGAAGGAACTGGAAACAGGAGTCCTGCGAATGGAGCGGCGTGATCCCGCCCAGGGGAAGGTTTTGCGCACATGGCTCAAGCGCCATGTCATGCCGGCGTTTGATGCCAGAATCCTGCCGATTGATGCAGCAGTTGCCCTGCGCTGTGCCAGCTTGCATGTGCCAGACCAAGCCAACGAAAGTGACGCGCTGATCGCTGCAACCGCGCTGGTTCATGGGCTGACAGTGGTCACGCGCAACACTGGCGACTTTCAATCCAGCGGCGTCGCGCTGATCAATCCAT
Organism: Pseudomonas sp. I8001; assembly: GCF_013385345.1. Taxonomy (NCBI): domain Bacteria; kingdom Pseudomonadati; phylum Pseudomonadota; class Gammaproteobacteria; order Pseudomonadales; family Pseudomonadaceae; genus Pseudomonas; species Pseudomonas sp. I8001. The sequence goes on along the minus strand of NZ_JACAQC010000033.1, from coordinate 56,403 downwards.
GGGACGAATGACCGGTAAGGCTGAAAAAACCGTCCATACTTCACAAGTCAATTGACCCAGATCACGTACACCATCAATTGATTTCCCCCAACGCGACCAAAGGTCGCACCCGTCGAAGGGTATCAGGGGCGTATCATTAGGCCACTGCAACACCCCTATTTTGACCCCGGCTGGCACGTACTGGCCGAGGCAAATCTCCACTGCCGTGGGATGCAATGATGAGCAACCAGATTCCGGTACATGACGTTACTCCGCCTGCCAAAAATTCGAATAACACCGTCGATCTCTACGCATCGCGGGAGAAAATCTACACCCGTGCCTTCACCGGTTTGTTCCGCAATCTGCGGATGCTCGGGGGGGCCGGTTTGTTCCTGCTCTACTTCGGCACCGTGTGGCTGAACTGGGGTGGCCACCAGGCTGTCTGGTGGAACCTGCCGGAGCGTAAATTCTTCATTTTTGGCGCGACTTTCTGGCCCCAGGATTTCATCCTGCTGTCGGGCATCCTGATCGTGGCGGCGTTTGGCCTGTTCTTCATCACCGTGTATGCCGGCCGCGTCTGGTGCGGCTACACCTGCCCGCAAAGCGTGTGGACCTGGATCTTCATGTGGTGCGAAAAGGTCACCGAAGGCGACCGCAACCAGCGCATCAAGCTGGACAAGGCGCCGATGAGCGCCAACAAGTTCCTGCGCAAGTTCGGCAAGCACAGCCTGTGGCTGATCATCGGCTTCGTCACCGGCATGACCTTTGTCGGCTACTTCTCGCCGATCCGTGAACTGGTGTTCGATTTCTTCACCGGCCAGGCGGATGGCTGGTCGTATTTCTGGGTCGGCTTCTTCACCCTCGCCACCTACGGCAACGCCGGCTGGCTGCGCGAGCAGGTGTGCATCTACATGTGCCCGTATGCGCGTTTCCAGAGCGTGATGTTCGACAAGGACACGATGATCGTTTCCTACGACCCGCGCCGTGGCGAAGTCCGTGGGCCGCGCAAAAAAGGTATCGACTACAAGGCCCAGGGCTTGGGGGACTGCATCGATTGCACGATGTGCGTGCAGGTGTGCCCTACCGGCATCGACATCCGTGACGGCCTGCAGATTGAATGCATCGGCTGCGCGGCCTGCATCGACGCCTGCGACAACATCATGGACAAGATGGAATACCCGCGCGGGCTGATCAGCTACACCACCGAGCACAACCTGTCCGGGCAGAAAACCCATAAGCTGCGCCCGCGCCTGATCGGTTATGCCCTGGTGCTGCTGGCGATGATCAGCCTGTTGGTGGCCGCCTTCTTCGTGCGCTCGCTGGTGGGTTTCGACGTCAGCAAGGACCGCGTGCTGTACCGCGAAAACGCCGAGGGCCGGATCGAAAACGTCTACAGCCTGAAGATCATGAACAAGGACCAGCGCGACCACACCTACGTGCTTGACGCCGCAGGCCTGCCAGACCTCAAGCTGCAAGGCCGGCGCGAGATCAAGGTAGCGGCCGGGGAAATCTTCAGCATGCCGGTGGAGTTGTCGAGCGCACCGGAACAACTGCCGTCGAGCACCAACGAGGTGAAATTCATCCTCAGGGATGCCGATGACGACAGCGTCCACATTGAAGCCAAGAGCCGATTCATCGGCCCACAAGTCCGTTAATAGAGAGCCGAACAATGCCCGCAGCTACTGCCGCAAGCCCCTGGTACAAGCACCTTTGGCCCTGGATCATCATTGGGATCCTGACCTGCTCGGTGACGTTGACCTTGTCCATGGTGACCATCGCGGTGAACAACCCCGACAACCTGGTCAACGACAACTATTACGAGGCCGGCAAAGGCATCAACCGTTCCCTGGACCGCGAACTGCTGGCCCAGACTCTGCAACTGCGGGCCAAGGTGCACCTGGACGAGTTGACCGGCGAAGTCGAATTGCACCTGACCGGCAACAGCGGGCCCGGCACCCTGGAGCTGAACCTGATTTCGCCGACCCAGCCGGAGAAGGATCGCAAGATCATCCTGACCCGCAGCGACAGCGAGCCCGGCCGCTACATCGGCCAGGTGACCGACAAGGTCGAAGGCCGCCGCTTCGTCGAGCTGCTAGGGGTGGAAGGCGACCGGACCTGGCGTATGTTTGAAGAAGAACAGGTCAGCCATGACAAGGACTTGCTGCTGGGCGACGAGCCGCTGCAGGGTGCTGAAGACCTGAAAAAATAGAGCGTCACCTGTTTGATCGTTCCCACGCTCTGCGTGGGAATGCATCCCGTGACGCTCCGCGTCACAAGAGCGGACGCGGAGCGTCCAGCGAAGCGTTCCCACGCAGAGCGTGGGAACGATCATCGGAACTGAGCCATGACCACCCCGATCCCCTGCTACCACTGCGCCCTGCCCGTGCCGCCCGGCAGCCGGTTCACTGCCGTGATCCTCGGCGAGCCCCGCGAGCTGTGCTGCCCGGGCTGCCAGGCGGTGGCCGAGGCGATTGTCGCCGGTGGCCTGGAAAGCTATTACCAGCACCGCAGCGAAGCCTCGGCCAACCCCGAGGCGCTGCCGGTGCAACTGGTGGACGAGCTGGCGCTGTATGACCGTGCCGATGTGCAAAAGCCTTTCGTGCGCCACGACGGTGACCTGTCGCAAGCCACACTGTTGATGGAAGGCATCAGTTGCGCCGCCTGTGGCTGGCTGATCGAAAAACACCTGCGCAGCCTGCCCGCCGTGGCCGAGGCGCGGCTGAACCTGTCCAACCACCGCCTGCACGTGCGTTGGGCCGATGGGCAACTGCCACTGAGCCAACTGCTCGGCGAGTTGCGCTACATCGGCTACGCCGCCCACCCGTATCAAGCCGACCGTGCCGCTGAACAACTGGCCAGCGAAAACCGCCTGGCCCTGCGTCAACTGGGGGTGGCCGGGCTGCTGTGGTTCCAGGCGATGATGGCGACGATGGCCACCTGGCCGGAATTCAATATCGACCTGAGCCCGGAGCTGCACGTGATCCTGCGCTGGGTCGCGATGTTTCTGACAACGCCCATCGTGTTCTACAGCTGCGCACCGTTTTTCAAGGGGGCGATGCGCGACCTGCGCACCCGCCACCTGACCATGGATGTTTCGGTGTCCCTGGCCATTGGCGGTGCCTACCTGGCCGGAATCTGGACCGCCATCACCGGCACCGGCGAACTGTATTTCGATGCAGTCGGCATGTTTGCCCTGTTCCTGCTGGCTGGGCGCTACCTAGAGCGTCGCGCCCGGGAACGTACGGCGGCAGCCACCGCGCAGTTGGTCAACCTGTTGCCAGCCTCGTGCCTGCGCATGAGTGCCGACGGGCAAAGTGAACGGATCCTGCTCAGCGAACTGGCCCTGGGCGACCGGGTACTGGCGCATCCGGGGGCGGTGCTGCCGGCAGACGGCATCATCCTCGACGGCCAGTCGAGCATCGACGAATCGCTGCTGACCGGCGAGTACCTGCCGCAACCACGCCAGGTCGGCGATGCCGTCACTGCCGGCACCCTCAACGTCGAAGGTGCGCTGACCGTCGAAGTCCGCGCCCTGGGCCACGACACGCGCCTGTCGGCCATCGTGCGCCTGCTGGAGCGGGCCCAGGCGGAGAAACCCCGGCTGGCGGAGATCGCCGACCGCGCCGCCCAATGGTTCCTGTTGTGCTCATTGGTCGCCGCTGCGGTCATCGGCCTGGTGTGGTGGGAGCTGGATTCGTCACGGGCGTTCTGGATCGTCCTGGCGATGCTGGTTGCGACCTGCCCTTGCGCCCTCTCACTGGCAACACCCACCGCCCTGACGGCAGCCACCGGCACCCTGCACAAACTCGGCCTGCTGCTGACCCGCGGCCACGTGCTGGAAGGCCTGAACCAGATCGACACGGTGATTTTCGACAAGACCGGCACCCTTACCGAAGGTCGCCTGGCGTTGCGCGCGATCCGCCCGTTGAGCCTGCTGGGCAGCGACGAGTGCCTGAGCCTTGCGGCGGCGCTGGAGCAACGTTCGGAACATCCGATCGCCCGCGCATTCGGCCGCGCGCCGTTGGCGGCGGATGAAGTGCTCAGCACGCCGGGCCTGGGCCTGGAAGGCCGCGTCGGTGACCGCCGGTTGCGCATTGGCCAGCCGGGTTTTGTCTGCGAACTGAGCGGCTGCGCCCTCCCCGCCTCGCCGAAGGAAGCCGGCCAATGGCTGCTGCTGGGCGACACCGACGGCGCCCTGGCCTGGTTTGTCCTGGATGACCGCCTGCGCAGCGACGCGCCCGCCTTGCTCGCCGCCTGCAAGGCACGCGGCTGGCGCACGTTGCTGCTGTCGGGAGACAGCTCGCCGATGGTTGCCAGTGTCGCCGCCGAGCTGGGCATCGACGAAGCCCATGGCGGCCTGCGCCCCGATGACAAGCTGCAAATGCTGCAACAGTTGCACAAGGAAGGCCGCAAGGTGCTGATGCTCGGCGATGGCGTCAACGATGTGCCGGTGCTGGCCGCCGCCGATATCAGCGTGGCCATGGGCTCGGCCACCGACCTGGCCAAGACCAGCGCCGACGCGGTGTTGCTGTCGAACCGCCTCGACGCCCTGGTGCAAGCCTTTACCCTGGCCCGGCGCACCCGCCGGGTAATCATTGAAAACCTGCTGTGGGCCGGGCTGTACAATGGCCTGATGTTGCCGTTTGCCGCCCTCGGCTGGATCACTCCCATCTGGGCGGCGATCGGCATGTCCCTCAGTTCGTTGACCGTGGTGCTCAATGCCCTGCGCCTGACTCGCATGCCGAGCACGCCAGCCGTGAGCCCCGCCCCCGTAACCCGCCCGCTGCCGGCATGAGCCGCGCGGGCATGGAGTGCAGATGCCAGCTCTTTACGTGATGATCCCGGCGGCGCTGTTGATCGTGGCCATCGCCATTTACATCTTCTTCTGGGCGGTGGACAGCGGCCAGTACGACGACCTCGATGGCCCGGCCCACAGCGTGCTGTTCGATGACCAGGACCCGAACCACCTGGCGGCCGTCGATGAAGCCAACGGCCCTGAACAACCGCCCAAGCCGAAAGATCCGCCCCATGCTTGAACTGGCGCCCCTGCTGGTCTCGGCGGTGATCCTCGGCCTGCTGGGCGGCGGCCATTGCCTGGGTATGTGTGGCGGCCTGATGGGCGCGCTGACCCTGGCGATTCCCAAGGAGCAACGCAGTCGGCGCTTTCGCCTGCTGCTGGCCTACAACCTGGGGCGCATCCTCAGCTACGCCACCGCCGGCTTGCTGATCGGCCTGGCCGGCTGGGCCGTGGCCAACAGTCCGGCAGCGATGTTCATGCGCATCCTCGCCGGGCTGTTGCTGATCTGCATGGGCTTGTACCTGGCCGGCTGGTGGAGCGGCCTGACCCGTATCGAAAGCCTCGGGCGCGGCCTGTGGCGGCATATCCAGCCGGTTGCCAACCGTTTGCTGCCGGTGTCCAGCCTGCCCCGGGCGTTGCTGCTGGGTGCGCTCTGGGGCTGGTTGCCGTGCGGGTTGGTCTACAGCACGTTGCTGTGGGCGGCCAGCCAGGGCAATGCGCTGGACAGTGCGGTGCTGATGCTCGCGTTTGGCCTTGGCACCTGGCCGGTACTGCTGGCCACGGGCTTAGCCGCTGATCGAGTCACCGCGTTATTGCGCAAACGCAGCGTGCGGATGGCCGGTGGCCTGCTGGTCATGCTGTTCGGCATCTGGACCTTGCCCGGGCCGCACCAGCACTGGCTGATGGGCCACTAGATCGCCATGTGGCATAGCGCCGCTCCCCGTTGATGCAAATCAAGATGGCTTCCCCACCCAGCCCCTAGACTCGGCCCACTAGCCTATCCGGGGGAACGCCCGCATGCTCGACGCCATTCGTTGGGACACTGATCTGATTCACCGCTACGACCTGGCGGGGCCACGCTATACCTCGTACCCCACCGCCGTACAATTCGACAGCCAGGTCGGCACCTTCGACCTGCTCCACGCCCTGCGCGACAGCCGCAAGGCCGTACGGCCCCTGTCGCTGTATGTGCATGTGCCGTTTTGCGCCAACATTTGCTACTACTGCGCCTGCAACAAGGTCATCACCAAGGATCGCGGCCGGGCTCACGCCTATCTGCAACGCCTGGAGCAGGAAATCCAGTTGGTGGCGTGCCACCTCGACCCCAAACAGCCGGTGGAGCAGCTGCACTTCGGCGGCGGCACCCCGACCTTTCTCAGCCATGACGAGCTGCGTCAGGTCATGGGCCGCCTGCGCCAGCACTTCAACCTGCTGGACGATGACTCCGGCGACTACGGGATTGAAATCGACCCACGGGAAGCCGACTGGGCGACCATGGGCCTGCTGCGTGAACTGGGGTTCAACCGCGTCAGTATCGGCCTGCAGGACCTGGACCCCGAAGTGCAGCGTGCGGTGAACCGCCTGCAAAGCCTGGAAGAAACCCGCGCAGTGATCGACGCAGCGCGCACCCTGCAGTTTCGTTCGATCAATATCGACCTGATCTACGGTTTGCCCAAGCAGACACCGCTGAATTTCGCACGCACCGTGGAAGAAGTCATCAGCCTGCAACCGGACCGCCTCTCGGTGTTCAACTACGCACACCTGCCGGAACGGTTCATGCCCCAGCGACGGATCAACACCGACGACCTGCCCTCCCCGGCGGAAAAACTGCTGATGCTGCAAACCACCATCGAGCAGTTGACCCGGGCGGGCTACCGCTACATCGGCATGGACCACTTTGCCCTGCCGGACGACGAATTGGCCGTCGCCCAGGAAGAAGGCACGCTGCAACGCAACTTCCAGGGCTACACCACCCACGGGCATTGCGATTTGATCGGGCTTGGGGTGTCGGCGATCAGCCAGATCGGCGACCTGTACTGCCAGAACAGCAGCGACCTGAACCACTACCAGAACGCCCTCGCCGGCGCGCAACTGGCCACCAGCCGTGGATTGTTATGCACCACGGATGACCGGTTGCGCCGGGAAGTGATCCAGCAGTTGATCTGCACGTTCAGCCTGAATTTCGAGAAGATCGAACAGGCCTTCAACATCGATTTTCGCGGCTATTTCGACGAGCTCTGGCCGCAACTGGAGGCGATGACCGAGGACGGACTGATCGAACTCGACCCACAGGGCACCCGCGTATTGCCGGCGGGACGCCTGCTGGTACGCTCGGTGTGCATGGTGTTCGATGCCTATCTGGAGCACCAGAATCGGCAACGATTTTCGCGGGTAATCTGAACCTGTCCTACTTCGCCAGCAGGGCCATCGCTTCCAGCTGCGACTCGGGAGACTCGTCCTTCAAGGCCTTGGTCAACTGCGATTGGGCCGTCATCAAGCCGGCCTGCAATGTCGCGATATCACTCTGCAAGGCGGCCACTCTGGCCTGCCTTGCCTGCGGGGTCTTTGAGGCGTCGGACATGGCAGCTGAGAGCTGAGCCATCTTCTCGGCGAGCTGTTTTCTCATCTCGCGAATCATTTTCAACAGCTGCTTGATGTTGTCTTTCAGGTTGCTGTCGTCAATGTCCTTGTTGGAGTTGGTGCTGGCCTTGGAGGCTTTCAGCCCCGCCCCCGAGATATCCACCACCAGTCCTTGGGGCTTGGTGTCAGTGGCCCGATTGGTCGAAGACGCTTGGTCTTTATCGTCTGCAGCGGGGTCTTTTTTCGCATCAGGCACGGTTAGCGAAGAAACAATGGCAGGGTTGGTTGCGCCAATGGAAAGCATGATCTGAGCCTCCAGCTCTAGGAGTGACAATCTTGTATCGACCTCGATACAAAATTCTTTATACCGCTGCTGCTTTTTTGTACACGCTGGCCTGATCGTCCCCCAGTGCGGTACCCTTACGTCTTATGTGTGTTTTCCCACAAGGATTTAAGAAATGTCCGAGCCAGTTAAACTGCGCGCTCATAGCCAGGCTCATTGCAAGGATTGCAGCCTGGCCCCCCTGTGCCTGCCACTTTCGTTGAATCTGGAAGACATGGAAGCGCTGGACGAGATCGTTAAACGCGGTCGCCCACTGAAAAAAGGCGAGTTCCTGTTTCGCCAGGGCGACAAGTTTGACTCCGTTTATGCAGTACGTTCTGGCGCGCTGAAAACCTTCAGCCTGAGCGATGGCGGCGAAGAACAGATCACCGGCTTCCACCTGCCGAGCGAACTGGTCGGACTGTCGGGCATGGACACTGAGATTCACCCCGTGTCGGCCCAGGCCCTGGAAACCACATCGGTGTGTGAAATCCCGTTCGAACGCCTGGATGAACTGGCCCTGCAGCTGCCGCAATTGCGTCGCCAGTTGATGCGCGTGATGAGCCGGGAAATCCGCGACGACCAACAGATGATGCTGCTGTTGTCGAAGAAAACCGCCGACGAGCGTATTGCCACTTTCCTGGTCAACCTCTCCGCACGTTTCCGCGCGCGGGGTTTCTCGGCCAACCAGTTCCGCCTGAGCATGTCGCGCAACGAAATCGGCAACTACCTGGGCCTGGCGGTGGAAACCGTGTCCCGGGTATTCACCCGCTTCCAGCAGAACGAGTTGATTGCGGCCGAAGGCAAGGAAGTGCATATCCTCGACCCGATCCAGCTCTGCGCATTGGCTGGCGGTTCGCTCGACGGTTGATCCAGACGCTTGCGGCCGAGCCAATCGGCTGGGCCGCAGGTATACTTCGAGTCCGCTTTCCTCCCCAGGACTCCTCGACGATGGTCTTCGATTCGTTCGACATCAAATCCCTGATTCGCCCAGTCATCGACTTCCCCAAGCCTGGGGTGATCTTTCGCGATATCACGCCGCTGTTCCAGTCGCCCAAGGCCTTGCGCCTGGTGGCCGACACCTTCGTACACCGCTACGTCGAAGCCGACTTCACCCACATCGGCGCGATGGATGCCCGAGGCTTCTTGATCGGTTCGATCATTGCCTATCAGTTGAACAAACCGCTGATCCTGTTCCGCAAGCAAGGCAAATTGCCGGCTGACGTGCTGGCCGAGAGTTACCAGACCGAATACGGCGAAGCCTTCCTGGAAGTGCACGCCGACAGCCTGTGTGAAGGTGATTCGGTACTGATGTTCGATGACCTGATCGCCACCGGCGGCACGCTGATCGCAGCGGCCAACCTGGCGCGGCGCATGGGCGCACGGATTTTCGAAGCGGCGGCGATCATTGACCTGCCGGAGCTGGGTGGGTCCCAGCGCCTGGAAGACATGGGCATTGCGACGTTCTGCCTGACGCAGTTTGCCCTGACAGACCAATAACCCGGGATTCGTGTGGCGAGTGAGCTTGTGTGGCAGGGAGCTTGTGTGGCGAGGGAGCTCCCTCGCCACAGCTCCCTCGCCACAAAAGCGCTTTCTACAAGCCCATCTGCTTGCTGATGATTTCGTTCATCACTTCCCGAGTCCCGCCACCGATGGACAGGATGCGGTTGTCGCGATACAGCCGCTCCACCAGGTTTCCGCGCATGTAGCCCTGGCCGCCGAGGATCTGCACGGCATCAAAGGTCACGCGGTCGGCGGTGTCGGTGGCGAGGTTCTTGGCCATCGAGATCTCCTTGATCACACTCTTGCCCGCGGCCATCTTGGCGGCCTGGCGGTAGGTGAATTCCCGCGAGACCTCCACCGCCGTGGCCATTTCCGCAAGGCGATGCTTGAGCACCTGGAACTTGCCGATGGGTTTGCCGAAGGCCTCGCGCTGGGCCGCCCACTTCAGGCTTTCCTCCAGGGCCATCTGCGCAGTCATATTGGCCATCAGGGCCAGGGCCAGGCGCTCGCTCTGGAAGTTGCCCATGATGCAGGCGAAACCCATGTTCTCGGCGCCGATCAGATTGCCTACGGGTACGCGGCAATCATCGAAGAATAATTCGGCAGTGTCCGACGCCCACCAGCCCATTTTCTTCAGCGGTGTACCGGTGGTGAAACCAGGCGTGCCCTTTTCGATCAACAACAGGCTGATGCCGGCAAAGCCCGGCCCACCGGTACGCACGGCGACGGTGTAGAAGTCGGCACGCTGGCCGCTGGTGATAAAGGTTTTGCTGCCGCTGACACGGTAATGGTCGCCGTCGCGCACAGCACGGGTCTGCAGGCTGGCGACATCGGAGCCGCCACCGGGCTCGGTGACCGCCAGGGCGGCGATCTTCTCGCCGGATAACACCTGCGGCGCCACACGATCTCGCACCTCGGGCCGGGCCCATTTGACGATGGGCGGCAAGCCGATATCCAGCGAGCCCAACCCTGCCACTACTCCGCCGGAGCCGCAGCGCATCAGTTCTTCGCTGGCCGCGACCTTGGCGAACAGGTCACCTTCGTGGCTGCCTCCAAGGGCTTCGGGGTAACCGATGCCCAGGATCCCCGCCGCACCGGCCTTGAGGTACAGCTCCCGGGGGAAGCTTTCCGCTTCCTCCCACTGCTCGATGCCCGGCAACATCTCGCGCTCGACGAAACGACGCACGCTGTCGCGGACCAATTGGTGGCTGGGGTCGAAGTATTCCTGATAGGCAGACATCGGCAAGCTCCACGGGACGGTAGAGCGAACTTACCAAGCGCTTGCTTGGTTATCAAGCAAGAGGAAAGACTCGTGAACGCCACAAAACAAATGTGGGAGCGGGCTTGCTCGCGAATGCGGTGTATCAGTCGCCAGATGCATTGACTGAACCACCGCATTCGCGAGCAAGCCCGCTCCCACATTTTGTTCTGCGGTGTTTGTTATAGGGCGATCGGCTTACGTCCGGCAAACGAATGCGCCAGGGTCCCGCCATCCACCAGTTCCAGCTCGCCACCCAGCGGCACGCCGTGGGCGATGCGCGAGGTAATCAGGCCTTTGTTGGTCAGCAGCTGGGCGATGTAATGGGCCGTCGCTTCGCCTTCCACCGTAGGGTTGGTGGCCAGGATCACCTCGACGAACGTGCCCTGCTCCTCGATCCGCGTCACCAGTTGCGGAATACCAATCGCCTCCGGCCCCAGCCCGTCCAGCGGCGACAGGTGGCCCTTGAGCACAAAGTAGCGCCCGCGGTAACCGGTCTGCTCCACCGCGTAGACATCCATCGGCCCTTCGACCACGCACAGCAGCGTGTCGTCGCGACGCGGGTCGGCGCATTGCGGGCACAGCTCTTCCTCGGTCAGGGTGCGGCACTGGCGGCAGTGGCCGACCCCTTCCATCGCCTGGCTCAGGGCCTGGGCCAGTCGGGAGCCGCCGCTGCGATCACGCTCCAGCAGTTGCAGCGCCATGCGCTGGGCGGTTTTCTGGCCCACGCCCGGCAAAGTGCGCAGGGCGTCGATCAGTTGACGAATCAGGGGGCTGAAGCTCATGGGGAAAGGTCCGACAAAACAACGAGACGCGGTTTATACCCGCGCCTCGGATTAGCGTCAAATGCTCAATCTTGTGCGACCCGCACCACCAACTTGCCGAAGTTGCGCCCCTCCAGCAAACCGATAAAGGCTTCAGGTGCCTGCTCCAGGCCTTCCACCACGTCCTCGCGGAACTTGATCTTGCCGTCCCGCACCCACGGCGCCATGGCACTGAGGAATTCCGGTTGGCGGTCGCCATAGTCGTCGAACACGATAAAGCCCTGGATCCGCACACGCTTGGTCAGCAAGGTACGTTGCAACGCCGGCAGCCGGTCGGGACCGCTGGGCGCTTCGTGGGCGTTATAGCCGGCGATCAGGCCACACAAGGGAATGCGCGCCTTGGCATTCAGCAGCGGCACGACCGCGTCGAATACCTTGCCGCCGACGTTTTCAAAGTAGATATCGATGCCCTTGGGGCAGGCCTGGGCAAGCTCCTCGGCAAAGTTGTCGCTCTTGTGATCGACACAGGCATCAAAGCCCAGCTCGTCCACCACATAGCGGCACTTGTCGGCGCCGCCCGCCACACCGACCACCCGCAGCCCCTTGATCTTCGCCACCTGGCCCACCACCGAGCCCACCGCACCGGAAGCGGCCGCCACCACCAGGGTTTCCCCGGACTTGGGCTGGCCGATATCGGTGAGGCCCATATAGGCGGTCATGCCGGGCATACCCAGCACACCCAGGGCCATGGACGGGCTGGCCAGTCCCTTCGGTACCGGGATCAGGTTGCGCCCATCGGAGATGCTGTGGCTCTGCCAGCCGGTGGAACCGACCACCAGGTCACCCACCTCGAACTTGGGATTGCGGGACTGTTCGATGCGGCTGACAGCGCCACCGGTCATCACTTCGTCGATTTCTACCGGCGCAGCATAGGACGGCGCATCACTCATGCGCCCGCGCATGTAGGGATCCAGGGACAGGTAAAGGGTCTTCAGCAAAACCTGGCCGTCGGCCAGTTCCGGCAGCGCGACGCGCTCCAGGCGAAAGTTTTCCGGCACCGGTGCGCCGTGGGGGCGTGAGACCAGCACAATGCGCTGGTTGAGGGTCAATGCTTCGGACATCAGCGAGGCTCCTTCTATCGGTGATTGAATTCAACGGTATAGGGTGCAGACCCCAACACAGGGCCCAGGGTTCGACAAAACTCTCGCAGTAGCCGTTGTCGAGCGCCAGCGAGGCTACGTTAGCCGCACCGCTGCTTTCATGCCAGACGTGGGACCGAGTCGCTGCCGACGCAGCCTCGCTGGCGCTCGACAGCTGCTACGGGTATGGAAAATAGCCGGCCAAAAAAATGCCAGGCGCGGGGCCTGGCATTTTCGGTGCTGCTTGCCGATCAGAACGGCAGTTTCATGCCCGGTGGCAGTTGCATGCCAGCGGTCACGCCGGACATCTTGTCCTGGCTGTTGGCTTCGATCTTGCGCACGGCGTCGTTGACGGCCGCGGCAAACAGCGCCTCGAGCATTTCCAGGTCGTCTTCGCCGACGCCCGGCAATACGCTTGGGTCGATGCTCACGCGCTTGATGTCGTGACGACCGGTCATCACCACGCTGACCATATCGCCACCGGCTTTACCGGTGACTTCGGCGTTGGCCAGTTCTTCCTGCATCTTGGCCATCTTTTCCTGCATCTGCTGCGCCTGCTTCATCAGGCCGGCCATGCCACCTTTCATCATGGGAATCACCTCAAAAGTACGTGGATCAATTATTGGCCCCGGGTTATGACGCTTGGGGTACCGGGGCTTCTACAGGTTCAATAGTATCGTGCCGCACCACCGCGCCAAACTGCTGCATCATCTGCTGGATGAGCGGATCACCATGGATCGACTCTTCAGCCTCACGCTGGCGGTTGACCCGGCGACGAGACGCCGCCTGGGCCGGGGTTTCCTGCTCGGGCTTGATCAGCTCGATGCTGATGGTCAGCGTGCGCCCGTGGAACTGGTTCAGGGCATCGTTGAGCCGGCGCTGCTGGGTCGCGTTGAACAGGGCGCTGTGGGCCGGGTCCAGGTGCAGCAGCCAGTGGTCGCCATCAACGGCAATCAGGGTGCAGTTGGCGGCGATGCTGCCGGTCATGCCGGAGATCGGCAGTTTCGGGAACAGCTCCAGCCATTGCAACGCCAGGCCGGTGGCCGGCATCGCGGCAGGTTCGGGTTCAGGCTCCGGGGCAGGCTCGGCGGTGTGTTCGCTGGCCAGGTCGTCCAGGTAGCTGTAGGCCGAATCCATGTCCGGCTCGATGTAATCTTCGTCCAGCGGCGGCTCGTCGTCGAGGTCGGTGCCCGGGGTGGCGGCGTCCACTTGCGCAACGGTCGGCTCCGGCACCGGGGCCGAAACCCACTCGGGGGCGTCCGGCACCACGCTGTCCGGGGTCGGCGCGGGCATGGGTGTCAGTTCAGGCTGCTCGCTGGTGGTTTCCAGCACCGGCTCGACGGCAGGCTGCAGCTCGACCTCGACCTCGACCTCGACCTCGGCTTCGGCCTCTACCGGGTCGTTCCACGGCAGATCGACTTCAGGCACGGGCGCAGGCTCAACCACCGGCTCCGGCACCACCACAGGCGCCACGGGCTCGGCGACAACCGGGGCGGCGGCCTGTGCAACCGGCGCAGGCGGCGCAACCACTGGCGCGACAACAGCCGGGCCAGCCACTGGTTTGGCGGAATCAACTGTGGCCTGGCTGATCCCCACTGGCTTTAGCGGCTGTCTCGGCGCATCCGCCGTGTCGGCGGGCCTGAAGGCCAGCATCCGCAGCAGGACCATTTCGAAGCCGCCTCGCGGATCGGGTGCCAACGGCAGGTCACGTCGCCCAATCAGGCCCATCTGGTAGTAGAACTGTACGTCTTCGGCCGGTAACGCCTGGGCCAGGGCCAACACGCGGTCGCGGTCGCCGTGGCCGTTGTCGACACCTTCGGGCAGGGCCTGGGCGATGGCGACGCGGTGCAGCACATTGAGGATTTCCGACAGCACGCCATTCCAGTCCGGGCCTTGCTCGGACAGATGGCGCACGGCTTCGAGCAACGCCTTGGCGTCGCCTTCGATCAACGCGTGCAGCACGTCGAACACCTGGCCGTGGTCCAGGGTGCCGAGCATCGCCCGCACGTCGGCGGCCAGCACCTTACCTTCACCGAAGGCGATGGCCTGGTCGGTAAGGCTCATGGCATCACGCATCGAGCCGTCGGCGGCACGACCCAGCAACCACAGGGCGTCGTCTTCGAACGGTACGTTCTCGACACCCAGCACGTGGGTCAAATGCTCGACCACACGCTCCGGGGTCATGTTTTTCAGGGAGAACTGCAGGCACCGCGACAAAATCGTTGCAGGAAGTTTCTGCGGGTCGGTGGTGGCCAGGATGAATTTGACGTAGGGCGGCGGCTCTTCCAGGGTCTTCAACAAGGCGTTGAAGGAGTGGCTGGACAGCATGTGCACTTCGTCGATCAGGTAGACCTTGAAGCGGCCACGGCTCGGTGCGTACTGCACGTTGTCGAGCAGCTCGCGGGTGTCTTCGACCTTGGTGCGGCTCGCGGCGTCGATCTCGATCAGGTCGACAAAACGCCCTTCGTCGATTTCCCGGCACACCGAGCAGGTACCACACGGCGTCGAGGTGATGCCGGTTTCACAGTTCAGGCACTTGGCAATGATGCGGGCAATGGTGGTCTTGCCCACCCCGCGGGTACCGGTGAACAGGTAGGCGTGGTGCAGCCGCTGGCTGTCCAAGGCATTGATCAGAGCCTTGAGCACATGGGTCTGGCCGACCATTTCGCGGAACGAGCGCGGACGCCATTTACGTGCAAGAACCTGATAACTCATCGAAAACCGTCGCAACTGGGAAGCGGAAGCGGGTAATGCTAGCGGAGCAAGGGGGAAATTGCATCCGGCACGCTCGTCTAATCTGACTAAGCTGGTCTGACCAAGCCTGTAAAAGGCTGAACCCGGAGAATTTATGCGCGCAGTCCTGGGCGCCTTGTGGATGATTGCCACGGTCAGCCTGGCGGCACCCGCACCTCTGCGATTCTCCATTTCCGACAGCTGGACCATGCCCATGGTGCAACTTGACCAGGGCCAGCCGACCCAGGGGATTTTGTATGACCTGATGTTGAGCCTGGCCACCCAGGTCGGCCGTCCTGCGAAATTCCATGTGCTGCCGCGTGCGCGTATCGACACCGCCATGGAGCGCGGGGATGTGGACGTGCGCTGCTACGTGACACCGGCGTGGCTGAACAACCTGTCGGGGGACTACACCTGGAGCATCCCGCTGCTGGTCCAGCGCAATGTGCTGGCCGCCGGGCGCGTGCCATCAACGTCGGTGGCACTGGACAGCCTTGCGCCGCAACACATCGGCACGGTACTCGGCTACAGCTACCCGACCCTGGAGGCGCGCTTCGCCAGCGGCCAGTTCAGCCGCGACGACAGCCGCAGTGAAGAGCAAGTGCTGCAAAAACTGGTGGCCGGACGCTTCAACTATGCAGTGATCAACGAATGGATCCTTGACCGCTTCAATCAGCAATTACCGCCCACACAGCGCCTGCATACGGTGGCCGTGATCGAGGAGCAACGCCTGGGCTGCTATGTGCGCAACGACCCGCAGGTGCCGGGGCAGCAGATCCTGCGCACGTTGCTGCGGATGAAAATGTCCGGGGAGATTGACGAAATCATCCAGCTGTATATCGGGAACAGCGCCCCCGCCCCTTAAGATCACCTGATTGTCCTTGTGGCCAGGGAGCTTGCTGTGGCGAGGGAGCTTGCTCCCGCTGGAGTGCGCAGCGCTCCCAAAGATCTTGGGGCCGCTACGCAGCCCAGCGGGAGCAAGCTCCCTCGCCACAATAAACATCACTCAAGCTTTTGCCACTGCGGCGGCGGTGCAAATTCCTCGACCCAACCCGGCACGTCTTCTGCAGGCATCGGCCGGGCGATGAAATAGCCTTGGGCCACTTCGCAGCCCATGCGCATCAACAGCTGGCCGTGCTCCAGGGTTTCCAGGCCTTCGGCAATCACTTCGCGGCCAAACGCACGGGCCAGGCCGATCACGGCCTTGGTCAGCGCCAGGTCGTCCTTGTCGTGCAGGATGTCGCGCACGAACGACTTGTCGATCTTGATGGTCTGGGTCGGCAGGCGCTTGAGGTAGCTCAGGGAGGAATAGCCGGTGCCAAAATCATCCAGGGAGAACTGCACGCCCAAGGCCTGGCAGGCCTCCAGGTGCTGGGTGACACGCTGGATATTGTCGATGGCCACCGACTCGGCGATCTCCAGGTCCAGCCGGTGCGGCTCCACCTGCGGGTATTGCGCCAGCAAGTCTTGCAGGCGCTCGACAAAATCCTCGCGCTGGAAGTGCCGCGCCGCGATGTTCACGCTCACCGACCACCAATGCCCATGCACCTGCCAGCGATGCATCTGGCCCAACACCTGGGCGATCACCCATTCGCCGATATCGACAATCAGGTCGGTCTGCTCGATCAGTGGCAGGAAATCCCCCGGCTTCACCAGGCCACGCTCGGGGTGCTGCCAGCGTAACAATGCTTCGAACCCCACCACCGTGCCGCAGCGCAAGTTGACCTTGGGCTGGTAATGCAGGCACAACTGGCCCGCCGCCAGGGCCTGGCGGATCTGCTCCACGGTCTGGTGGCTGGCCTTGACCTCCTGTTCCAGGGATACATCAAACAACTGGTAGCGGTTGCGCCCGCTCTGCTTGGCCACATACATCGCCTGGTCGGCATGGCGCAGCAAGGTGTCGGCGTCCTCGTCGTCCAGGGGGAACAGCGTGACGCCGATGCTGGCGAACACATTCAGCTCCGCCCCCTGGATCGAGTACGGCTCGGAAATCGCCTTAAGGATGCGCAGCAAGGCGCCGTTCAGCTCGTCGATATCGCGCACATAACGCAGGATCAGTACAAATTCGTCACCGGCGAGCCGGGCGACCACGTCCTCGCCGCGGATGATCTCCCGCAACCGAGTGGCCACTTCCACCAACAACAGATCCCCACAGGCATGCCCATACCCGTCGTTGACCGCCTTGAAGCCGTCCAGGTCGAGCATGCACAACGCCAACGGGATGTCTTCGCTGCGGGAGAACTCCAGGGACTGGTTAAGCAACTCGGACAGATAGGCGCGGTTCGGCAAGCCGGTCAGCACATCGTGGCCGACCCGCCATTGCAGGGTGTGCAACAGCTGGCGCTTTTCGCTGACATCAAAGCGGATCGACACGTACTTCTGCACGCGCCCGGTCTTCTCATCGAGCAGCGGCACCATGGTGCTGTCCACCCAATACAACGTCCCATCCTTGGCCCGGTTGCAGATTTCCCCACGCCACACCCGGCCTTCGCTGATGGCTTGCCACATGCCCTGGAAGAACCCCGCAGGGTGCAGTCCCGAGCTCAGAATGCGGTGATTTTGCCCCAGCAACTCGTCACGCCCGTAGCCGGACATGCCGCAGAACTGGTCATTGACGTAAGTGATGCAGCCCGCCAGGTCAGTCTCGGAGAAAATGGCGGCTGCATCCACGGCCCTGCGGTATTTCTCGTCCATGAGTCAGGCTCACTGTGGCTAGCGGTTGAACCGCTCGACCAGGGCGCGCAACCCGGAAGAGATGCTTTCGAGTTCCCGGCCACGGGTGACTGCAGCGTTGGCATTGCCCGCTGTCTTTTGCACCGTGGCGGCAACGTTATTGATCTGCTGTGAAACTTCCTCGGCGACGTGGGATTGTTCCTGTGAGGCAGCAGCCATTTGCTGACTCATACCGGTAATACGCTCCACCGCGTGGCGAATACCTTGCAGCGCCTGCTGCGCCTCAAGTACTTGCTGCACGCCCTGCTCGGCCTCGTGAATGCCCAGGCTCGCGATCTCGACCGCCTCATCGGCGCCGGCCCGCAGGTTCTGGATGATGCCCTGGATCTGCTGGGTCGACTCCCGCGTCTTGCCCGCCAGGGCGCGCACCTCGTCGGCCACCACGGCAAAGCCACGGCCCTGCTCGCCGGCGCGGGCCGCTTCAATGGCCGCGTTGAGGGCCAGCAGGTTGGTCTGGTCGGCGATTGCCTGGATCATGCTCGCGGCCACCTGGATTTGCTGGGTCTGCCCGGCCAGGTTGCCCACCGCCTGGTTGATCTGGGTGACGGTGCCGGCCAGCAGCTGGATCGCCTCGCGGGACGTGCCGGCCACCTGGCTGCCCTGCTCGGCGAGGGTGTTGGCGGTGTGAGCTTCGCTGGCGGTTTGCTGCACGTGCACCGCCACTTCGGCGATGGACGCAGCCATCTCGGTCATGGCGGCGGCGGTCATGTCGGTCTCGGCGCGCTGTTCCAGCAACGCCGATTCGGTGGTGCTCGACAACACGCTGGAATGGGCGGCTGCTTCGGCCATCTGGTTGGCCAGGTCGCTGAGGCGCGTCAGGGCGGTTTTAAGTCGCGCCTCTTCGCTGATCAGGATCATTTCGAGCTGCGCGGTCGGCCCCAGCGCGTCGCTGTAGGTCATGGCGCTGATGGGGTCGGAAAAGGTATTGGGCGTGTTCTGCACAATCTGCTTGAGCTGCAGCCCCAAGCGTTGATGCCCCCAGACGCCCAGGCCGAGAAACAAGCCGACAGTCAACGCCTGGGCCCATACACCCGGAACCCATTGGAAGGCGGCGACACTGGCAACGGCAGCCGCCAGTGGCAACGCCATGGCCCGGGACACAGACGCCACACGCCGCACCGGCGAGACCGCCGCACCACCTGCCTGCAACCGCGCGTACAGCGCTTCTGCGCGGCGCACCTGTTCGCGGGTGGGCTTGACCCGCACCGACTCATAGCCCGTCAGCCGCCCGTCTTCGAGAATCGGCGTCACATAGGCGCTGACCCAATAATAGTTGCCGTTCTTGCAGCGGTTCTTCACCACGCCCATCCAGCTCTGCCCGGCCTTGAGGTAGCTCCACATCAGCTGGAACACGGCGGGCGGCATGTCCGGATGGCGCACCAGGTTGTGGGTGCTGCCGATCAGCTCGGCCTGGGTAAAACCGCTCATGGCGGCAAACTCGGCGTTGCAGTAGGTAATATGGCTGTTGACGTCAGTTGCGGAAATTAGCCGTTGCTGCTCCCCAAAAGTCTGTTCAACAGCAGTGACCGGCAAATTGAGACGCACGTTAAAGCTCCATGGACAGCATTCGATCGCCCTCTCGACCACCGGGTAGGCAGGACAGGCGGATTCGTATTTCCAGTCGGGCTGCGCCGTCGATCGGCTGATTGGCCGCAAAGGTACGCAAACCCACGATTTTGCACAGCAATTCATCATCCATTCAGTGATGATCAACTAGGCTTGAATTCGGGTATCCGGCACGTGAGGCGCAATGAAGCGTGGCACTGACGAGCGACATTTCAGTCCCTGCCAGGCGTCCGTTTTAAGGGCACATTTATGAGAGTAAGGAGAGAGCAATGATTTCCTGTTTCATAAACCTGCCTTCTGAAACGAGACCACCAAATACTTGTCCTAGATGCCGATTCTACGAATTACATCACATTTTGCAAGAAAAGGTGATGGTACATGCGGTTGTCTAATTTTAAGATTTATCGTTAAGTTCTTGATTCTAAATGGGAATTGAGCGATGCACATTTCAAGTTTGGGTCCAGCCATCAGACGTTACCGCAAGGTCGCAGGGCTTACTCAGGCTGAACTAGGTGAAAAAACCGGTTTTGACCCTAAAACCATCAGCCGCTTCGAAACCGGCACCTATACACCCAGCGTCGAGGCACTGTTCTTGTTCGCAGAGGCGCTGGGAGTGAAGCTGAAAGTCTTTTTCGCAGACCTGGTCGACGAGGAGGAACAGCGCGCTTATCTGTTCGGTGTCATTCACAAAGCCACCCCGAAGGATCTGGGAAAGCTGATCGCAGCGGTAGACCAGGCCTTGTCCAAGCCTTAGAGCTCGCAACACACGTGCACGTAATAAAAAGAGCAGACAGCCAGATTGACTGTCTGCTCTTTGCTTGATGACTCCTGACATGAACTGACAGGACAGCCCCTTAGACTAGGGACTGAGCCGCGCCATTGCTGCGTCATTCCACGGAGTCATCATGAATAGCATTGCCCATTACTTTTTGTTGTACGTCGACAGCCCGGCCACCAGCGCCAACCTCTACAGCCGACTGCTGGACAAGCCGCCGGTGGAGCTGGGGCCGACCTTTGCGCTGTTCATCCTCGACAACGGGGTGAAACTCGGCCTGTGGTCGCGCCATACCGTGGAGCCTGCGGCCCAAGCCTCGGTTGGCGGTAGCGAGGCGGGTTTCTGCGTCGCTGATATCGCAGCGGTCGACGATTTGCACACGCGCTGGGCGCAACTCGGGATGAGCATCATCCAGTCACCGGTCGAGGCGGACTTCGGCTACACCTTTGTCGCCCAGGACCCCGACGGCCACCGCCTGCGGGTGTTCACCGTGAACCCGTAACGGCTTGCGGCGCCAGCGCCCTTCGAGGCTGATGGCGCCGACACTGGCCAGCACGATCAGGCCACCCAGCACCACGCGCAGCGAAACCTGCTCGCCCAGCAGCGTGGCGGCCATCACCATCGCCACCGGCGGCACCAGGTACAACGCCACTGACGCGCGGCTGACCTCGACATGCCGCAACACATAGGCCCAGGCCAGGTATGCCAGGGCGCTGGGAAAGGCGCCGAGCAACAACACCGCCCAATTGGCTTGCGTCGATGATTGCGACACCACCGCCGGCAAACCCGGCAAATAGACACACAACAGCAAGGTGCCCGACCACACGGTGTAGCACACCGTGGTCAGCGGGCTGTAGCGCCGGGAATAGTGTTTCTGGATGGTGAAATAAAGGCTCCACGACAACGCCGCCAGCAGGATCATCAGTCCACGAGGATCAATCTGCCCCAGGCCATGCTCGCCCCAGATCACCACCAGCACCCCGCTCAAGCCCAGCAGCACGCAACCCCAGCGCCAGCCGGTAACTCGCTCCTTCAAGCCGAAAAACGCCACCAGCACCGTAAACAGCGGAACCGACTGCGCCAGCACACTGGAGGCCGCAGCCGTGACAAATTGCTGGCCGAAATTGATCGTCAGGTGATGCAGGAAAATCCCGAAGAAGCCCAGCACCAGCAACCACGGCAGGTCCCGCAGACGTGGCCGCTCGATCCTCATGACCAACGCCACGCCGGCCATCAATACCGAAGCAATCAGGAACCGTCCCAAGGCCAACTGGCCAGGGCTGTAGCTGTGCAAGGCCAGATGCACGCCAATCGGCGAATACGCCCAACAGAGGATGACGCTGGCAGTGACTAGCGTAAGCTTTACAGGTGACGGGGCTTTCATGAACGGCGTCCAGCAGTGGGAATGCCGTCAGTCTTGGCCCCGGCAAGGCGCAGGACAATTAACCGTTTCTGACTTCTGTAATCACTGGAACTGAGCGATGGAACTGGCCCAACTGAAAATGGTGAAAGCCGTGGCACAAACCGGCAGCGTGGCCCAGGCCGCCCTGCAACTGCACTGCGTGCCGTCCAACATCACCACACGCATCAAGCAACTGGAAAGCGAGTTGGGTACCCCGCTGTTCATTCGCGCCGGGCGCGGGTTGGCGATCAGTGCCGCAGGGGAAGTGTTTCTCGACTACTGCGAGCGCATCCTCGCGCTGGTGGAAGAGTCCAAGCGTGCCGTCGACAGCAACGCGATTCCCCGCGGCAAGCTGCGCATCGGCGCAGTGGAATCCAGCGCCAGTGGCCGCCTGCCGCCGCTGCTGGCCGAATACCATCGACGTTATCCACAAGTGGAGCTGGAACTGGTGACCGGTGCCTGGGCGCAGTTACTCGATGACCTGCAACATCACCGCATCGACGCCGCGCTGGTGGCCGCCGGCGGCAAACGCCCGAAGCTCGAACAAAGCGTGGTCTACAGCGAGCGCCTGGTGCTGATTACCAGCGCCTCCAGCGCACCCATCGAGGACGCCCGGGACCTGGCCGGCCGCACGCTGCTGGTGTGGCCGCCAGGCTGCCCGTATCGCGCAGCCCTGGAGAACTGGCTCAAGCCCCACGACATCAAGCCTGCCATCGCAAGTTATGCCAGTTGGGGCACGATCATTGGCTGCGTCAGCGCGGGGATTGGCGTGGCACTGGCGCCGGAAGGCATCCTGGCGCGCTACGAGCAGGCCAACCAATTGACGTCCTACCGCTTCGACGAATTGGCGGCGGTGGATAACCTGCTGTTCTGGCACAAGGACACCCAACGCCACCTGGCGCGGGATGCCTTTGCGGGGCTGTTGCGGGAGACTTTCGGCTAACCGGTTCTCGCCCCGCTACGCGCGGGCGCAGCAGCATCTTCAGCCTTTTGCGGGGACCAGCCTGGCGTACTGGTCCTGGCTGATCCAGCCCTTGGAAGAGCGGCCTTCGCCATTGATGAACTCGACCTGGGCCCAGCCATCCTTGAACGCCAGTACCGCGACCACATCGTCCTTGACCACGTAGGCACGATGGCTGGCCTTGGCGTCCGGGGCCTTCTGCAGGAAGGCCTTGTCGGACGAAACGGTCACCAGGCCAATCCACTTCTTGGCAGCGGTCTGGGTCAGGTCCAGGCCGGTGGCAACTTCCGGCATCAACACGTTGATGCAGCCGGGATGTTCGCGGCCCTTCTCCACGGTCAGCGTCACACCGTCCGAGGAAGCCGCGACGGTACCCGGATAGGCCTCATCCAGCCATGTCGACACCGATGCCTTCGCACCGTCGACCTTGCCCTGCAGGAAGAACGTGCACGAGCGGGTCACGCCCTCGCCCATTTCCTCGGCATAAAACCCCTCCACCTGATGCTCGGGCGTCACGGCCAGCATCAGCCCTTCGTACTTGCCCGAGTGCAGCGTAGCGGCAAACGCCGGCGCACCTGCAGCAACACACACGAAAGAGGCAACCAGCAATCGGGACACGCAACGTTTGAACGGCATTCTATTTTTTCCCTTCAAGTGCTTCGTAGGCTTTTTTGATGCGTTGGTCATAGTCGCCATAATCCTTGCCGTTATAGTTCAGCGCCATGGCGGCGTAATCCTTGTTCTTCATGGCCTTGACCAGGGCCGGGCTCTGGCTGCAAAAACCGAGGAAGGCCTTTAGTTGATGCCCGGCATTAATCTTCATGGCCACCACAAATTCAAACACCGTTTTATAACCGCATGCCGTGAAGTTGGAGCCCATTATCTGAAACATGCCCCAGGAGGCCGACTTCAAGGCCGCTTCCTGATCCAGCGCAAAGGCGGTGGCCATGGTTTCCCAGGCCTTGGTCTGGTCCTTGTTATTGGCCTTCCACTGGGGCCCGGCCTTCTTCACGTAGGGGTAAGACAACAGCGGGTGGGTCTGGTCGTATTTACTCTTGGTGTACTTGCGAAAATGGTGCCCTTCAAAGGCGATCACCGGCAACTTGGCCGGGCCGAACCCGGAGCGCCCGCCCGACTCCACCGTGGCAAAGGCCTTGATGATATTGACGGAAATGCCGTTACCCAACTGCGTGGCAGCGTTCTGGAAGTCCGTATCCGTCAGCGTCGTACCGCCGTCGCACGTGGCCTGGAGCATCATCTGCCGGTTGCGCCGCTCGGCCTCGATCATTGCCCGCATGCGGTCCAGATAGTGGTCGACCGTGGCCTGGACCATGTCCGCGCCGGTGTTGCCGAACACATTGAGGAACGTCGGAATACGCAGGGTCGGGTTCGGCTTGACCGGCACCTTCACCGCTTCTTCGATCAGGCTATTGAAGGTGCGCCCGGTAGGGTCGATGACACCATCGGGATGCGCGTATTTGAGGTGGCGGAACTGATACTGGCTGATGCACTGCACCAACTGGCCGTCGCATTTGCCATTTTCCGCCAGAGGGAAACCCAACTTGGGAATGATCAAGTTGAATAAATACTGGATGCATTGAACATCGGCGGGCAAGTTGCGGGCTTTGCCCGGCGCACCGACGGAAGCGCTGATGAGAGTGGGCAACCCTTGCAGGCTTTTCATTACCGACATCCTTGTTAGTTGGGGTGAATGAGCAATAAAGCGCCATCACTTTAATATCATCCATGCATTGACGACATATCTTGAAATATGTGACTGACGCAAACTAGCAAGGCCTGTAGACGCTGTCCAGAAGGGATGCTTGAAGTTGTGAAAGAGTCCTCACGGTCGTTTGGCAGCGCGATTGCTGTCGGGCGTGAAGGATTTTCCGAAAGACGAACAGCAGAAATCGCTTCGCAGTTGACGATTGTCAGCGAAGGGTTTCATACGCGTATTTTTTTGAATCAAGGAGGGGTGGCGTTATGGAGGCAACCCCACCAGCCACACCCCGGCACACAATGTTCCCGCTGTGGCTGCTGCCTTCCGGCTCTGACCAGGTTCACGGGTAATCGTTGCGGGGGGACCGATGGGGTCACCATAACGACGCTCGCCTCTCGGCAAGCCGCGCCATTGTACCGATCTCATCGGAAGTTACAACCGTTGGCGCGGGATTAAAAATATCTGATGGTTCAAGTACTTGGCTGCAGGAGCAAGCTTGCTCCTACAAAAGCACGACCTCATCCGCCCGACCGCCCTCTTGCTGGATCACCAGGTGAATGAAGTGCAGCTTGGCAATCACCGCCGGCGGCAGGACGAACGGATAGAAATCCGGCTGGCCCATGCTGCGGGACAGTTCGTTGAGCATGCCGGCCAGTTCGATCCACGCATTGACGAATGACAGGAACGCCGTGCCGCCGGGATGCCCGGGGTCGTAGAGGGTGCTGAGGGGGAACGGCTGGTAATCCAGGTCCATCTCCCGGGCGCTCATGCCGAAGCCCAGCGCGGTGTCGACGGCGTCCATCATGTGCAGGTAATGCGCCCAGGTTTCCGCCCAGTCTTCCCACGGGTGCATGGTGGCGTAGGCGCTGACGCAGGTTTGCTGCCAGTCCGGGCGCGGGCCGTTCTGGTAGTGCTGCTCCAGGGCGTCGGCGTAGCTGGCGCGCTCGTCACCGAACAGCGTGCGGAACGGCTCCAGCCAATGGCTGTTGGCGATCAGGCGGTCCCAGTAGTAATGGCCGACCTCGTGACGGAAGTGACCGAGCAAGGTGCGGTAAGGCTCGCGCATCTGTACGCGAATTTTCTCACGGTGGGCGTCGTCGGCTTCCTTGATGTCGAGGGTGATCAGGCCATTGGCGTGGCCGGTGGTGGGCGCGTTGCCTTCCAGGTCGATGCCGACAAAATCGAAGGCCAGGCCGGTGTCTTCATCCACCGCCTTGGGAATCACCTGCAAGCCCAGGCTGATGAGTTGGGCCACCAGACGACGCTTGGCGGTTTCGACCTTGCGCCAGCGTTCGGGGTTTTCGGGGATCGACAGGTCGGGAATGGTGCGGTTCAGGCTGCAGGCCACGCACAAGACCTGGCCGTTGTCGGCGGGCAGCAGCCAGTTGCAGGCGGCCGGCGTGTCGAGGTTGGCGCAGCGGCGAAAGGCACCGGCTTCAGGGTCGGCGTCCAGCAGCCAGGTATCGGCATACGGGCCGGGCTGCAGGGAGGACAGGCGACTCTGCTCCGGCTGATAGCCCAGCAGCGCCGAGCAGGCCAGGCACTGGCTGTTGCGAAAGAACAGCGATTGCCCACAGCGGCACTGCCAGACCTTGCTGTTGCGCGAGGTCTCGGCCATGAACGGTGCGGCGATGCGCGAACTGAGTTGTTCGAAGAAGCGGTACATGGCGATCTCTCCGGGAGGCTTGCCAATACTAGAGCATTGCCCGAGAGAGATCGTTCCCACGCTCTGCGTGGGAATGCATCCAGTGACGCTCCGCGTCGCACCTTTCAGAGCGGACGCAGAGCGTCCAGGGCGGCGTTCCCACGCAGAGCGTGGGAACGATCATCAGACTAGAGCATTGCCCGGGAGAGATCGTTCCCACGCTCCGCGTGGGAATGCATCCATTGACGCTCCGCGTCGCAACTTTAGAGCGGACGCAGAGCGTCCAGGGCGCCGTTCCCACGCAGAGCGTGGGAACGATCATCAGACCGTGATGTTGTGCTTGGCCAAAAACGCCACGAACGCCTCTTCATCCAGCACTTTCAAGCCCAGCTCAGTGGCCTTGGCGAGCTTCGAACCCGCGCCCGGCCCGGCGACCACGCAATGGGTTTTCGCCGACACCGAGCCCGCCACCTTGGCGCCCAGGCTTTCGAGTTTTTCCTTGGCAACATCGCGGCTCATCAGTTCCAGGGAGCCGGTGAGCACCCATGTGTGACCGGCCTCGGGCAAGCCTTCGACGACTTTCTTCTCACTCTGCCAGTGCATGCCGAAGTCCTTGAGCTGTTGCTCGATGGCCAGCGCACGCCGGGCGTTTTCTTCAATATCAAAAAAGTCCCGGACGGCCTTGGCCTGCTTCTCCGGCAACGCCTGGCGCATGTCGAGCCAGTCGGCCTTGATCACGCCTTCGAGGGAGCCAAACTTGTCCGCCAGCTTCTGCGCGGCGCCCGGCCCTACGGACGGTACGTGCAGCTTGTCGAGCAAGCCGCCCAACGTGGTGCTGGCCGCAAACTCGGCGCTCAGGTCGCCCTGCTCCTGCAACTCCAGGCCGCACTCGTCCTTCGAGATCAGGGCGCCAATCACATCCTGGTTATGGCTGTCTTCAAAGAAGCTGTGAATCTCGTGGGCCACTTCCAGGCCAACGTCCGGCAAGTACGTCAGCACTTCCGGCAAGGCCTGCTGCACGCGCTCCAGGGATGCCAGCGAGCGCGCCAGCACCTTGGCCGTCTCCTCGCCCACATCGGGAATGCCCAGAGCGTAGATAAACCGTGCGAGGGTTGGCGTCTTGCTGTTTTCAATAGAGGCAATCAGCTTCTTGCTGGAAACGTCGGCAAAACCTTCCAGGTCGATGATCTGTTCGTACTTGAGCTTGTAGAGATCCGCCGGCGAGCCGATGAGTTTTTCGTCCACCAGTTGCTCGATGGTCTTGTCGCCCAGGCCATCGATGTCCATGGCCCGGCGCGAAACGAAATGGATGATCGCCTGCTTGAGCTGCGCACCACAGGCCAGGCGCCCGACGCAGCGGTACACCGCGCCTTCACTGACGGTTTCCTTGCCCTTGCTGCGCTTGACCAGTTGCGTACGCTCAACGTGGGAGCCGCACACCGGGCAGCTCTCGGGGATCTGCACCGCACGGGCGTTTTCCGGGCGGCGCTCGGTCACCACCGATACCACTTGGGGAATCACATCACCGGCACGGCGGATGATCACCGTGTCGCCGATCATCAGGCCCAGGCGTGCCACCTCGTCCATGTTGTGCAGTGTGGCGTTGGACACGGTCACACCCGCGACCTTGACCGGTTTCAAGCGTGCCACGGGTGTCACAGCGCCGGTGCGGCCGACCTGGAATTCAACGTCAAGCAGCTCGGTCAGCTCTTCCATGGCCGGGAATTTATGGGCAATTGCCCAGCGCGGCTCGCGGGCACGGAAGCCCAGCTCCCGCTGGTAGGCAATGCTGTTGACCTTGAACACCACGCCGTCGATTTCATAGGGCAAGGCGTTGCGGCGCTCACCGATATCGCGGTAGTAGTCGAGGCAATCCTGAATCCCTTTTGCCAGCTTCAGCTCATGGCTGATGGGCATGCCCCACTTCTTCAGCTGTTGCAGGTTGCCGATGTGGGTGTCGCTGATATCCGTGGTCACGCCATAGCAGCAGAATTCCAGCGGACGGCTGGCGGTGATCTTCGAGTCCAGCTGACGCAGGCTACCCGCCGCCGCGTTGCGCGGGTTGGCGAAAGTCTTGCCGCCAACTTCCAGCTGGGTGGCGTTCAGCCGCTCGAAACCGGCCTTGGACATGAATACTTCGCCGCGCACTTCGAGGGTCGCCGGCCAGCCGGTGCCGTGCAGTTTCAAAGGAATGTTGCGCACGGTACGCACGTTGACGCTGATGTCTTCGCCAGTGGTGCCATCGCCACGGGTGGCGCCACGCACCAGCTCACCGTCCTGATACAGCAGGCTGACCGCCAGGCCATCGAGCTTCGGCTCGCAGCTGTACTCCACCGCTGCGCCACCGCCAAACAGGTCGCCCACGGGCAGGTCCAGGCCTTCAGTGACCCGGCGATCGAATTCCAGCATGGTGCTTTCATCAAAGGCGTTGCCGAGGCTGAGCATCGGGATTTCGTGGCGTACCTGAGTGAACGCAGACAATGCCGCACTGCCGACCCGCTGCGTCGGTGAATCACGGGTTACCAGCTCCGGGTGCTCGGCTTCAAGCGCCTTGAGCTCGTGGAACAAACGGTCGTACTCGGCGTCCGGAATGCTCGGCTCGTCGAGGACGTGGTAACGGTAGTTGTGCTGATCCAGTTCAGCGCGCAGTTCGAGGATGCGGGTGTGGGCGGCGGTCATGGGTGTTCTCTCATAAAGCAAAAGAGCAGCCGAAGCTGCTCAATATGTT
Organism: Pseudomonas sp. I8001; assembly: GCF_013385345.1. NCBI lineage: Bacteria > Pseudomonadati > Pseudomonadota > Gammaproteobacteria > Pseudomonadales > Pseudomonadaceae > Pseudomonas > Pseudomonas sp. I8001. The sequence continues at coordinate 27,797 of NZ_JACAQC010000033.1, read as the reverse complement.
AGTGCATGGATTCTACAGGCAACGCTTAAGCTTGGACCTTAGCGCTTCTGTGTCAGGGCACGACGCTCGAACTCGACGATGCGCTGACGGTAATGCTCGATGGTCTGGGCGGTCAGGACACTGCGTTGATCGTCCTTGAGTTCGCCGTTGAGTTCCTGGGACAGCTTGCGAGCTGCCGCCACCATCACGTCGAACGCTTGTTTCGGGTGACGCGGGCCCGGCAAGCCGAGGAAGAAACTCACCGCCGGAGTGCTGAAATGGTCGATGTCGTCCAGATCGAAGATGCCCGGCTTGACCGCATTGGCCATGGAGAACAGGACTTCGCCGTTGCCGGCCATGCTTTCGTGGCGATGGAAAATGTCCATCTCGCCAAAGCGCAGACCACTTTCCAGAATATTCTGCAGCAGGGCCGGGCCCTTGAAGCCGGCGGCGTCACGGCAGATCACGCTGATCACCAGCACCTCTTCGGCAGCCGGCTGGTCCTTGACGGATTCTTTATGGGCGCTCTTGGCCGGGGACTCATCCGGGAAGTCGTCATCACGGCTGCTGAAGCTCGGGCCTTCTTCCAGGTCCAGGTTCAGGTCGCCCTGGGATGGCTCGCTGGCCGCGCTGCGCTTGCCGCGCTTGGGTTCACGGGCTTCACGCACCGGTGCGCTCATCGACGGCAGGTCGTGTTCGTCCAGGTGCGGTTCTTTATGGTTGTCCAGGACACGCGGTGGCCCCAGCAGCTCGGCGCTGCCGTCGTCGTCCGGCAAATTGGACAGGTTGCGGTCCAGGCGAAATTTCAACTTGCCCTTGCCGCCACGCATCCGGCGCCAGCCATCAAAAAGAATACCGGCAATGACAATAATGCCGATGACGATCAGCCACTCGCGCAGACCGATTTCCATGTAATCCCGTGCCTCTAATAAAAAATGCTGAAAAATAAGGGGTTTAGCACCGTGCAAACCGCTTTAAAACGTGGCGCCAACTCTATGTTCTGAATGACGTTTTGCCCACGCATACGAAAATTTGACATTAAACTAGCACGACCAAAGATAACTTTACACCGTCTGTCAAAATGCCTTGAACAAATATGTCCATTTGCCACTTTTCCCAGACCGGTAAATCACCTTACGTCCTGCTGAAAATCCTCCTTCGACCTGCGGCTCAGGATTCCACCAGCGCCATCGCCTCTTCGACATCCACCGCCACCAATCGCGAACAGCCCGGCTCGTGCATCGTCACGCCCATCAATTGATCGGCCATTTCCATGGCGATCTTGTTGTGGGTGATATAGATGAACTGCACCGTCTGGGACATCTCTTTAACCAGTCGGGCGTACCGTCCAACGTTAGCGTCATCCAGCGGGGCGTCAACTTCGTCGAGCATGCAAAACGGCGCCGGGTTCAACTTGAAGATCGCAAATACCAGGGCCAATGCGGTCAGTGCCTTCTCGCCACCAGACAACAAATGGATGGTGCTGTTCTTCTTGCCCGGAGGCCGCGCCATGATCGTTACCCCTGTATCGAGTAGATCTTCGCCCGTCAGTTCCAAGTAAGCGCTGCCACCACCGAAAACTTTCGGGAATAACGCCTGTAAACCGCCATTAATCTGATCAAAGGTATCTTTGAAGCGATTACGGGTTTCCTTGTCGATCTTGCGGATCACGTTTTCAAGGGTGTCCAGCGCTTCGACAAGATCGGCGTTCTGCGCGTCCAGATAACGCTTGCGCTCGGACTGCTGCTGGTACTCGTCGATGGCCGCGAGGTTGATCGCGCCGAGTCGTTGAATGCGCGCGGCAATCCGCTCAAGTTCTTCTTCGGCTTCTTTCTCGTTGGCCTCGGCGGTCAGGGTATTGAGCACGCCGTGCAGGTCGTAGCCGTCTTCCAGCAACTGGTCTTGCAGGGTTTTGCGGCGCACCGTCAGGGCCTGCCATTCCATGCGCTGCTGTTCGAGCTGGCCTCGGATCAGTTGCGACTGTTGCTCGGCCTGGGTCCGGCGTTTTTCTGCGTCGCGCAGTTCGCGGTCGGCGTCTTCCAGGGCGATCTGGGCGGTCTTGAGCTCTTCGTCGACGGTCATGCGCTTGTCGAGCAACTCTTCAAGCTTCAGGCGCAGCTCTTCCAACGGGGCCTCGCCCTCCTCCAGGTTGAGGCTCAGTTGCTCGCGTTTTTCGGTCAGGCGTTCGGACTGCATTTCCAGGCGCTCAAGGGCCTGGCGCGTGGAGTCGTGCTGCGCCCGCAGGGAGCCGAGGCGCACGGCCAATTGATGGGCGTGATCCTTGTGCTGGCGAGCTTCCTGGCGCACCCGATCGAGGCGCTCGCGCAAGCTGTCGCGCTGGGCCAGCAGCAGCTCGCGTTGCTCGGTGTCCAGGGCCATGCTGTCGAGGGCTTCCTGCAGTTGCAGGCGTGCTTCGCCGACTTGTTCGTGTTCGAGGGCGCGTTGCTCGCCCATCTCCGCCACTTCTTCGTCGAGCCGGGTGCGGCGCAGGGTCAGTTGCTCGACCTTGGCCTTGCTCGCCGAGAGCTGGGCTTTCAATTCGCCCTGCTGGCGCGCTTCGTCCTGCAACAGCCGGCGCAGGTGTTCGCGGCCGGTCTCTTGCTGGCGCTGGGTGGCGCGCAGGGTTTGCAGCTGGTTTTCCAGGGACTCGAGTGTGGCTTCGCGCTCTTCGCGCTCGGCGGTCAGGTTGACGATTTCCTGGCCACGGGCCAATACGCCGCTTTCCGCTTCGCTGGCGCGCCGTACCCGCAAAAAGTGCCGGCCGACCCAAAAGCCGTCACGGCTGATCAGGCTTTGCCCGGCGGCCAACTGGCCGCGCTGGGCCAGGGCCTGCTCAAGGCTGTCGACCGGCTTGACCTGGCCGAGCCAGGGCGACAGGTCAATCGCCGCCTCCACTTTATCCAGCAGGCTGCCCGGCACGCGAGTGCCGTCCGCCGCCGGGCTGAGCAAACGCAGATCGCCCTGGGCAAAACCCGCCAGGTCAAACCCGCCAAAATCATCCACCAGCACCGCTTGCAGGTCAGCGCCGAGCACGGTTTCCACCGCCAGCTCCCAACCGGCTTCAACCTTCAGACCTTCGGCCAGACGCGGGCGCTCGGCCAGGTGTTGGTCACGCAGCCATTCAGCCGTGCCGGTGCCCGGGTCAAGCGCCGCTTGCTGCAAGGCTTCCAGGGAAGCCAACCGGCCGTTGAGCCGCTGCAAATCGCCCTGGGCCTGCTGCTGTGCCTGGGTCGCCTGCTGCAGTTGCTGACGCAATTGCTCGAGGCGCTCCACTTGTTGTTCTTCGCTGGCTTCCAGCTCTTCCAGCGTCATTTCGCTTTCGGCGAGTTTCTCGCTCAGTTCGAGGATCGCTGCATCTTCCGGGTCGGCAGCGAGCAGCACGCGCTCTTCCACCAGGCGCCGCTGACGCTCGGCCAGGCGCTCCATGCTGGTTTCCAGTTGCTGGATGCGTGACTGCTGCACCTCAGCCTGGCGGCGCGGCTCGGCAGATTGCAGGTTGAACGTGTCCCACTGCTCCTGCCAGGCGTGCATGGTGGTTTCGGATTCTTCCAGGGCCGCAGCGGCTTCCTCGGCAGCGGCGCTGGTGACTTCCTGCTCGGGAGTGAGCATGTCCAGCTCCTCCCCAAGGGTCAGCAGCAAGGTGCGGTCGTGGCCCAGGTGCGATTCGGTTTCCAGGCGCGCACGCTCGGCTTCTTTCAAGTCGTCCTGCAACTGGCGCAAACGCTGCTGGCCGTGCTGGATGCTCTGCTCGACCCGGGCGATATCGCCGCCCACCGAATAGAAGCGCCCCTGCACCAGATTGAAGCGCTCGGACAGGTCATGGTGACCGTCCCGCAGGCGTTCGATGCTGGCGTCGGCATTGCGCTGCTCGGCCACCAGGGCTTCGAAGCTGATTTCCTGGATGCCGATGATTGCTTCGCGCTGGCCCACCTGGTCATTCAACGCCTGCCAGCGCAGGGCCGACAGTTGCGCCTTGAGCTGACGCTCCTCGCCCTTGTATTCCTGATACTTCTCGGCGGCCTGGGCCTGGCGGTGCAGGCGCTCCAGCTGGCGCTCCAGCTCTTCACGCAGATCAGTCAGGCGGGCAAGGTTTTCATGGGTACGGCGGATACGGTTTTCGGTCTCGCGCCGGCGCTCCTTGTACTTGGAGATGCCGGCCGCTTCCTCGATAAAGTTACGCAGGTCTTCGGGCTTGGCTTCGATCAGCTTGGAGATCATCCCCTGTTCGATGATCGAATAGCTGCGCGGGCCCAGGCCGGTACCGAGGAAGATGTCGGTGATGTCCCGGCGGCGACACTTGGTGCCGTTGAGGAAGTAGCTGTTCTGGCTGTCGCGGGTCACTTTGCGGCGAATGGAGATTTCCGCATAGGCCGCGTACTCGCCCACCAGGGTGCCGTCGGAATTGTCGAACACCAGTTCGATGCTGGCCTGGCTCACCGGCTTGCGGCTGGTGGAGCCGTTGAAGATGACGTCGGTCATCGACTCGCCACGCAGGTTTTTTGCGGAGCTCTCGCCCATCACCCAGCGTACGGCGTCGATGATGTTCGACTTGCCGCAGCCATTGGGCCCGACCACTGCCGCCATGTTACTGGGGAAGTTCACCGTGGTCGGGTCGACGAAGGATTTGAACCCCGCCAGTTTGATGCACTTGAGCCGCACGCTTAGGCTTCCGCCAACGCAGCAATGACCAGCGAGCAACTGCGCTCGCCGTAGGCCGAGAGCACCAGGCGAATCTGCGGCAGGTCACGGGCCAGCACGGCGGCGAGCAATTGCTCGAACAGCACCAGGTACTCGCTCATGGACGCCTTGCGCTGATCCAGCGCCAGGTAATAGGCGCGGTTCATCGCCGGCTGCAGGTTCTCGACGGTTTCCTGCAGGTACGGGTTGTTGGCGAACGGATAGGCGGCACGCATCACGTTGAAGCTCTCTTCGACGAAGGCGCGGATGTCCTGGCGTTCGAAGCTGGCGATCAGGCGCTGCTGGATTTGCACGAACGGCGCCATGTCGGCCTGGGTCTGCCAGCCGGCGGCGACCGCATTGCCCAGCAGGATGTACAGCTCGCCCATCAGCGTGCACAGGCTTTGCACCTTGTGGGCCGTCAGCTCGGTGACGTGGGCGCCACGGCGCGGCAGGATCGCAATCAGGTGCCGGCGCTCGAGGATCAGCAAGGCTTCGCGCACGGAACCACGACTGACATTCAGCGCCAGTGTGACCTTCTGCTCCTGGATCCGCTCCCCAGGCTTGAGATCGCCGCGAATGATACGTTCGGCGAGGTGGTGAGCGATTTGCTCGGCAAGACTATCCGGCGCCTTGAACGTCATGTTTTCCCTTCAAAATCTTCTATCGGTACAAGCGCGGCAGTGTAGCGCACTTGCCGGTTGATGGCGTACGGCCCACAGAGCGGAATTTGGCATGAAATAAGCAGCCATTAAAGTCCAGAAGCCCCCAAAAACGGCGGTTCCAGAGAACTGGACCATAATTAAGGATGTTGATATCGCATTTTCTTGACCTTTCGGTCAGAAAATCGTTGACCGAAAAGTCAGACATGACTAGATTCGGCGCAAAGCGGTTAACAACAATAATGAGTCTGCGAGGCCTTCCGTGATCCAGTTTTTACTAAACCAGGAGCTCCGTAGCGAGCACGCCCTGGACCCGAACCTGACCGTGCTCAACTATTTGCGTGAGCACCTGGGCAAATCCGGCACCAAGGAAGGCTGCGCCAGCGGCGACTGTGGCGCCTGCACCGTGGTAGTCGGCGAGTTGCACACCGACGATCAGGGCGCCGAGCAGATTCGCTATCGCAGCCTCAATTCGTGCCTGACGTTTGTCTCGTCCCTGCACGGCAAACAACTGATCAGCGTCGAAGACCTCAAGCACCAGGGCCAACTCCACAGCGTGCAACAGGCCATGGTGGAGTGCCACGGTTCGCAATGCGGCTTCTGCACCCCGGGCTTTGTGATGTCGCTGTTCGCCCTGCAAAAGAACAGTGATGCACCCGACAGCCAAAAGGCCCACGAAGCCCTGGCCGGCAACCTCTGCCGCTGCACCGGCTATCGCCCGATTCTTGCCGCCGCCGAACAGGCCTGCTGCAACAAGCCCCAGGACCAGTTCGACAGTCGCCAGGCCGACACCATCGCCCGCCTGAAAGCCATCGCCCCGACGCAAACCGGCGAGTTGAACAGCGGCGACAAACGCTGCCTGGTGCCGCTGACCGTCGCCGACCTGGCGGACCTTTACGACGCTTACCCACAAGCCCGGCTGCTGGCCGGCGGCACCGACCTGGCGCTGGAAGTCACCCAGTTCCACCGCACGCTGCCGGTGATGATCTACGTCGGCAATATCGAAGAGATGAAGCGCATCGAAAGCTTCGACGACCGCCTGGAAATCGGCGCCGCCACTCCCCTGTCCGATTGCTACAGCGCGCTCAACCACGAATACCCGGATTTCGGCGAATTGCTCCACCGTTTCGCCTCGTTGCAGATCCGCAACCAGGGCACCCTGGGCGGCAATATCGGCAACGCCTCGCCCATCGGTGATTCGCCGCCACTGCTGATCGCCCTCGGCGCGCAGATCGTGCTGTGCAAGGGCAACACCCGCCGTACCCTGGCGCTGGAAGACTATTTCATCGACTACCGCGTCACTGCCCGCCAGGACAGCGAATTCATCGAGAAAATCATCGTGCCCAAAGGCGTGCCGCTGTTCCGTGCCTACAAGGTTTCCAAGCGCCTGGACGATGACATCTCTGCCGTCTGCGCGGCCTTCAACCTGAGGATCACTAACGGTGTGATCGACGATGCCCGCGTGGCGTTCGGCGGCATGGCCGCCACCCCGAAACGCGCGAAGAACTGCGAAGCCGTACTGAACGGCGCCACCTGGAATTCCGCCACCGTGGAAAAAGCCTGCGCGGCCCTGGCCGAGGATTTCACCCCGCTGTCGGACTTCCGCGCCAGCAAGGAATACCGCCTGCTCAGCGCACAGAACCTGCTGCGCAAATACTTCATCGAACTGCAAACGCCGCACATCGAGACTCGGGTGACCGCTTATGTCTAACCATCACGCCGTGGAAAAATCCCAGGCCGAACTCGCCGAACTGTTTGCCAAGGACCTGACCAGCGGCGTCGGTCGCAGCGTCAAGCACGACAGCGCCGCCAAGCATGTCTCGGGCGAAGCGCAGTACATCGATGACCGCCTGGAATTTCCCAACCAGTTGCACCTCTACGCACGCATGTCGGACCGCGCCCACGCGAAGATCCTCAGCATCGACACCGCGCCCTGCTACGCCTTTGAAGGCGTGCGCATCGTCATCACCCACGAAGACGTGCCGGGCCTGAAAGACATCGGCCCGTTGATGCCCGGCGATCCGTTGCTGGCCATCGACACCGTGCAGTTCGTCGGCCAGGTGGTGCTGGCCGTTGCCGCCCGCGACCTGGAAACCGCACGCAAGGCGGCGATGGCCGCTGTGATCGAATACGAAGACCTGGAGCCGGTGCTGGACGTGGTCGAGGCGTTTCGCAAAAAACATTTCGTGCTCGACAGCCACACCCACCAGCGCGGTGATTCGGCGGGCGCACTGGCGACCGCGAAGAACCGTATCCAGGGCACCCTGCACATCGGCGGCCAGGAACACTTCTACCTGGAAACCCAGATCTCCTCGGTGATGCCCACCGAAGACGGCGGCATGATCGTCTACTGCTCCACGCAAAACCCCACCGAAGTACAGAAGCTGGTGGCCGAAGTACTCGACGTATCGATGAACAAAATCGTGGTCGACATGCGCCGCATGGGCGGTGGTTTTGGCGGCAAGGAAACCCAGGCCGCCAGCCCGGCATGCCTGTGTGCGGTGGTCGCACGCCTCACCGGCCAGCCGACCAAAATGCGCCTGCCGCGTGTCGAAGACATGCTGATGACCGGAAAGCGCCACCCGTTCTATATCGAGTACGACGTAGGCTTCGACGACAGTGGCCGGCTGCACGGCATCAACCTGGACCTGGCGGGCAACTGCGGTTGCTCACCGGACCTGTCGAACTCGATTGTCGACCGCGCAATGTTCCACTCCGACAACTCGTATTACCTGGGCGACGCCACCGTCAACGGCCACCGCTGCAAGACCAACACCGCCTCCAACACCGCTTACCGCGGCTTCGGCGGCCCCCAAGGCATGGTCGCCATCGAGGAAGTGATGGACGCGATTGCCCGGCACCTGGCCCTCGACCCGCTGGCCGTGCGCAAGGCCAACTACTACGGCAAGACCGAGCGCAACGTCACCCACTACTACCAGACCGTCGAGCACAACATGCTCGAAGAGATGACCGCCGAACTCGAACAAAGCAGCCAGTATTTCGAGCGCCGCGAAGCGATCCGTCGCTACAACGCCAACAGCCCGATCCTGAAAAAAGGCCTGGCACTCACACCGGTAAAATTCGGCATTTCCTTCACCGCCAGTTTCCTCAACCAGGCCGGTGCGCTGATCCACATCTACACCGACGGCAGCATCCACCTGAACCACGGCGGCACCGAGATGGGCCAGGGGTTGAACATCAAGGTCGCGCAGGTGGTGGCCGAGATTTTCCAGGTGGAAATCGACCGCGTGCAGATCACCGCCACCAACACCGACAAGGTGCCCAACACCTCGCCGACGGCGGCTTCCAGCGGCGCCGACCTGAACGGCAAAGCCGCACAGAATGCCGCCGAAACCATCAAGCAGCGCCTGGTGGAGTTTGCCGCGCGCAAATATGAAGTCAGCGAGGCCGACGTTGAATTCCACAACGGGCATGTGCGGGTCCGCGATCACATCCTGACCTTTGAAGCGCTGATCCAGCAGGCGTATTTCGCCCAGGTGTCGCTCTCCAGCACGGGCTTCTACAAGACCCCGAAAATCTTCTACGACCGCAGCCAGGCACGTGGGCGGCCGTTCTACTACTTCGCGTTCGGCGCGGCCTGTTGCGAGGTGATCGTCGACACGCTGACCGGCGAGTACAAGATGCTGCGCACCGACATCCTGCATGACGTGGGCGCCTCGCTGAACCCGGCCATCGACATCGGCCAGGTCGAAGGCGGCTTCATCCAGGGCATGGGTTGGCTGACCATGGAAGAGCTGGTGTGGAATAACAAGGGCAAGCTGATGACCAACGGCCCGGCCAGCTACAAGATCCCGGCGGTGGCCGACATGCCGCTGGACCTGCGGGTGAAGCTGGTGGAGAACCGCAAGAACCCGGAAGACACGGTGTTCCATTCCAAGGCCGTGGGTGAGCCGCCGTTCATGCTCGGTATTGCCTCGTGGTGTGCGATCAAGGATGCCGTGGCGAGCCTGGGTGACTATCGCCATCAGCCGAAGATCGATGCACCGGCGACGCCGGAGCGGGTGTTGTGGGGTTGTGAGCAGATGCGCCAACTGACCGCTGCAAAAGCTGTGGAAACGGAAACCGAGCTGGCTTCGCTTTAGACCGAGGCGCTGCCATCGCGGGCAAGCCCGGCTCCCACATTTTGATGTGTGAACCCAATCAAATGTGGGAGCTGGCTTGCCTGCGATAGCGGTCGAACTGACAACAGAGATGTTGAGGTAAACATGAACAACTGGATCAGCGCCCTCGCCGACCTGCAGAACCAGGGTGAACCCTGCGTGCTGGTGACCATCATCGAAGAGCTCGGCTCCACGCCGCGCAACGCCGGTTCGAAGATGGTGATCAGCGCCGCCCACACCTTCGACACCATCGGTGGCGGGCACCTGGAATACAAGGCGATGCAGATCGCCCGGGACATGCTTGTGCGCGGCCAGCAAAACACCCACCTGGAGCGCTTCAGCCTCGGCGCCAGCCTGGGCCAGTGCTGCGGCGGCGTGACGGTGCTGTTGTTCGAACCCATGGGCCAGGTGCAGGCGCAGATCGCGGTGTTCGGCGCCGGCCACGTGGGCCGCGCGCTGGTGCCGTTGCTGGCCAGCCTGCCATGCCGGGTACGCTGGATTGATTCGCGGGAACAGGAATTCCCGGAACACATCCCCCAAGGCGTGCGTAAAATCGTCAGCGAAGAGCCGGTGGATGAAATCGACCACTTGCCTGTGGGCAGTTACTGCATCGTCATGACCCACAACCACGCGCTGGACCTGGAACTCACCGCCGCCCTGCTCAAGCGCAATGACTTCACCTACTTCGGCCTGATCGGCTCGAAGACCAAACGCGTCAAGTTTGAACACCGCCTGCGGGATCGCGGTTTCGACACCGCGCAACTGCAACGCATGCATTGCCCGATGGGGCTGACCGAGGTCAAAGGCAAACTGCCTGTGGAAATCGCCATCTCCATCGCCGGCGAAATCATCGCCACCTATAACGCCAACTTCGGCCAGCACACTGCGAGCGCCGAACCCATTGCCAAACTGCTGCCGGTATCCCGCCGCAGCCAAGCGACTAACTGAGACGACCATGCCTTTGACACGCAAAGCCTACCGTGCCGCCATTTTGCACAGCATCGCCGACCCTGCCGAAGTGGGGATCGAAGCCTCCTACGAATATTTCGAGGACGGCCTGCTGGTGATCGACAACGGCCAGATCAGTGCCCTTGGCCACGCCAGCGACTTGCTCGCCAGCCTGCCCGCCGACATCGAAGTCACCCATTACCAGGACGCGCTGATCACCCCCGGCCTGATCGACACCCACATCCACCTGCCGCAGACCGGCATGGTCGGTGCCTATGGCGAGCAGTTGCTGGACTGGCTCAACACCTACACCTTCCCGTGTGAAAGCCAGTTCGCCGACAAGGCCCACGCCGAAGAAGTCGCGGATATTTTCATCAAGGAACTGCTGCGCAACGGCACCACCACCGCGCTGGTATTTGGCAGCGTGCACCCGCAGTCAGTGAACTCGTTTTTTGAAGCGGCCGAGAAGCTCGACCTGCGGATGATCGCCGGCAAAGTAATGATGGACCGCAACGCGCCGGACTATTTGACCGACACCGCCGAATCCGGCTACGCGGAGAGCAAGGCGCTGATCGAGCGCTGGCACGGCAAGGGCCGTTTGCACTACGCGGTGACGCCACGTTTCGCACCGACCAGTACACCTGAACAACTGACCCTCGCCGGGCAGCTGCTGGGGGAATACCCGGACCTCTACATGCAGACTCACATCAGTGAAAACCTGCAGGAAGTGGAATGGGTGAAAGAACTGTTCCCGGAGCGCAAGGGCTACCTGGACGTGTACGACCATTACAAACTGCTGGGTGAACGCTCGGTGTTCGCCCACGGTGTGCACCTGTGCGACGACGAATGCGCGCGGTTGGCAGAAGCCGGTTCGGCAGTCGCGTTCTGCCCGACATCGAACTTCTTCCTGGGCAGCGGTTTGTTCAACCTGCCGATGGCCGAGAAGCACAAGCTGAATGTCGGCCTGGGTACGGACGTCGGCGGTGGCACCAGCTTCTCGCTGCTGCAAACCCTGAACGAAGCGTACAAGGTGATGCAACTGCAAGGGGCGCGCTTGAGTCCGTTCAAGTCGTTGTACCTGGCGACCCTGGGTGGTGCTCGGGCGCTGCGTCTGGAAGACAAGATCGGCACGCTGCAACCCGGCACTGACGCGGACTTCCTGGTACTGGATTACAACGCCACCCCGCTGCTCAGCTATCGCCTGAAGCAGGCCAATAACATCGCCGAGACGTTGTTCGTGTTGATGACGCTGGGGGATGACCGGGCGGTGTTGCAGACGTATGCGGCGGGGCAATTGGTGCACCAACGCTGATTTAACAGGTACAACAAAACAAATGTGGGAGCGGGCTTGCTCGCGAAGGCGGTGTGTCAGTCGCTGGATGTGCTGACTGATCCACCGCCTTCGCGAGCAAGCCCGCTCCCACATTTAGTTAGTGGCGAGCCTGGAAAATTACAGTTTTACAGACGAGCGCCCCGGCTTCTTTGTCTGCAACAGATGCGAGAACACTGCATGCAGATCGTCAGAAGCGCTTTCCTCATCGAGGTTGAGCTTGCTGTCGATGTGATCCATGTGATGCATCATCAGGTTCACCGCCAAATCCGCATCCCGCGCTTCGATCGCGTCGATCAACTGCGTGTGCTCATCGTAGGAACAGTGCGAGCGGTTGCCGCTTTCGTACTGGGCGATGATCAACGAGGTCTGGGACACCAGACTGCGCTGGAAACTGATCAGCGGCGCATTCTTCGCCGCCTCGGCCAGCTTCAGGTGGAACTCGCCGGAAAGCCGGATGCCCGCGCCGCGATCGCCCCGGGAGAAGCTGTCGCGCTCGTCGTTGACCATCTGCCGCAGCTCGGCCAGTTGCTCGGCCGTGGCATGCTGCACCGCTAATTCAGTGATCGCACGCTCCACCAGGCGCCGGGCGAGGAATACCTGGCGGGCTTCCTCGACGCTCGGGCTGGCCACTACCGCACCACGATTGGGCCGCAGCAGTACCACGCCTTCATGGGCCAGGCGCGACAGCGCGCGGCGAATGATGGTGCGGCTGACGCCGAAGATTTCGCCCAGCGCTTCTTCACTCAATTTGGTACCGGGCGCCAGGCGTTGTTCGAGGATCGCCTCGAAGATATGCGCGTAGACGATATCGTCCTGGGTTCCACTGCGACCGGCCTTACCGGCTCGCGGTTGTTTCTTGAGGGGCTGCAACTGTTCGTTCATGGGCACTCGGGTCGGGAGAACGGCGGCGAATTGACGTTGACTGTAATACGGCACAGAGGGTCGCTGGCAAGTATCGCGTAAAATCAGCGCACATTGTACACAACCCAGTGCGCCAACACACTGTACGGCTGTTTGGGGCGCCGGCTGTATTGCAATGAATCGTTACGTTTGAGTTTAGGCTTGATTCCACGTTTTCTCCTTTGCAGGAGCGAGCTTGCTCGTGAAAAACGTCCAGGCAGCGCATTCATTCAGGGTGCCAGCGTCATCGTTAGCGACCTTCGCGAGCAAGCTCGCGCCTACAAAAACAACCCGGTAAAAGGAACACCGCCCCATGTCCGACGTCCCCCAAGCGCGATTACGCCCACTGGCCGACACTTCGCCTTCGGCCATCGTCGCCGGTTTCATTGCCATGATGACCGGCTACACCAGCTCCCTGGTGCTGATGTTCCAGGCTGGCCAGGCTGCCGGCCTGACCACCGCGCAAATTTCCTCGTGGATCTGGGCGATCTCCATCGGCATGGCGGTGTGCAGCATTGGCCTGTCCTTGCGCTACCGCACGCCGATCACCATTGCCTGGTCCACACCGGGCGCGGCGCTGTTGATCACCAGCCTGGGCGGCGTCAGCTACGGCGAGGCCATCGGCGCCTACATCACCTGCGCGGTGCTGGTGACCATCTGCGGGCTCACCGGCAGCTTCGAAAAACTCGTCAAGCGCATCCCGGCGTCCCTGGCGGCGGCCTTGCTGGCGGGGATTCTGTTCAAGATCGGCAGCGAGATTTTCGTCGCCGCGCAGCACCGTACCGGGCTGGTACTGGGGATGTTCTTCACTTACCTGGTCATCAAGCGCCTGTCGCCGCGTTATGCCGTGCTCGCGGCACTGCTGATCGGCACGGCACTGTCCGGGCTGATGGGGCTGCTGGATTTCAGTGGCTTTCACCTGGAAGTGGCAACGCCGGTGTGGACCACGCCGCACTTCTCCCTGGCCGCGACCATCAGCATCGGCATCCCGCTGTTCGTGGTGGCCATGACCTCCCAGAACATGCCGGGTGTCGCGGTGCTGCGGGCCGACGGCTATAACGTACCGGCGTCGCCATTGATCACTACCACCGGCCTGGCCTCGCTGGTGCTGGCGCCGTTTGGCTCCCATGGCATCAACCTGGCAGCCATCAGCGCGGCGATCTGCACCGGCCCTCATGCCCATGAGGATCGCAACAAGCGCTACACCGCCGCGGTCTGGTGCGGGATTTTCTACGGGATCGCCGGGGTGTTTGGCGCGACATTGGCCGCGTTATTCGCCGCCCTGCCCAAGGAACTGGTGCTGTCGATTGCGGCACTGGCGTTGTTTGGCTCGATCATCAATGGCCTGAGCATCGCCATGAATGAACCCAGGGAACGGGAAGCTGCGTTGATCACCTTCATGGTCACAGCGTCGGGGTTGACGTTGTTTTCCATCGGTTCGGCGTTCTGGGGAATTGTCGCGGGGGTGTTGACGCTGGTGATTCTGAACTGGCGCAAGGCCTGATTCTTTAGACCCAGTAACGAAAAAGCGACCCGGGCGGGTCGCTTTTTCATGACATCAGACTGCCGGATTAATCGGCTTTTCTGGGTGCCAAGCGTCCAGCAGGGCGCTGACTTCAACGCGGGTCAGCTCTGGACGAGCCTTCAGCCACGCTTCAACAGCGGCGCGCTGTTCTTCGTTGACCGAACCACGGGTGGCTTTGCAAACCAGACCGAAGTCATCACCGCCGACGTAGTCCAGGCCGTTGCCGTCCATCGCTTCAGTCAGGAATGCTTCGAGGAAAGCGTCAACCGCTTCATCGTCCAAACCTTCTTTGAAGTCCAGGTTCAGTTCGAAACCCAGCTCTTGAAATTCATCAACGCACAGTTTTTTGCGCAGACGCCGGGAACGGTTAGTCGCCATTGGAACAATCCTCTTAAGTAATAACGGGCGGCACTTTAGCAGTTTAAGCAGGCCTTTGCCCGATTCTCTGGGACAGGCGGCAGAGTGCCAGTAAAAAAAACCGCCAATTGCAGCTATCGTTCAGCCACAAGTGCGACAGCCTTGGGGCATAATGCCGACACTTTCATGACCATTGAGGGATTTTTCGTACATACCCCTCACCTTTTTACCCCCTCAGCAGTAGGGTTTTAATTCTTATGATCAAATCTTTGCGTCCACTGTTACTCGCCAGTTTTCTTCTGCCCCTGGCCTTTTCCGTTACCGCCGCCCCGATCAACACTTCCCTGCCGCCCAAGGTCCAGGAAGCCCTCCAGAAAGCCAAGCTGCAAAACAATGCCCTGTCCCTGGTGATGATTCCCCTCAATGGCCCGGGCACACCTACCGTGTTCAACGCCGACGTGTCGGTCAACCCGGCCTCGACCATGAAGCTGGTCACCACCTACGCGGCCCTGGAAATGCTCGGTCCCAACCATCAGTGGAAAACCGAGTTCTACACCGACGGCACCCTGAGCGGCGGGATCCTGAACGGCAACCTGTACCTCAAGGGCGGCGGCGACCCCAAGCTGAACATGGAAAAACTCTGGCTGCTGATGCGCGACCTGCGGGCCAATGGCGTGCAGCAAGTGACCGGCGACCTGGTGCTGGACCGTGGCTTCTTCATCCCGCCGCAACTGCCGGAGTTCAATGACGACGGCAACGACGAGAACAAGCCGTTCCTGGTCAAGCCCGATGCCTTGATGGTCAACCTCAAGGCGCTGCGCTTCGTCACCCGCAATGATTCGGGCAAGGTGCTGGTGTCGGTCGAGCCGCCGATTGCGAGCATCCGCATCGACAACCAGGTCAAGGTCTCCAACGCCAAGCAATGCACCGGCGATGTGCGCTACAGCCCGATGACCGCCGCCGACGGCAGCGTCACCGTGACCGTCAGCGGCCAGTTGGCGGACGGCTGCAGCTCGCAGACGTATCTGTCGTTGCTGGACCACGCCACCTACACCGCCGGCGCCGTTCGGGCGATCTGGAAGGAACTGGGCGGCAGCATCCAGGGCCGCGACATCCAGGCGCCGGTACCGAAGAACGCCAAAGTGCTGGCTCGTGCGTTCTCGCCGGACCTGGCGGAGATCATCCGCGACATCAACAAATACAGTAACAACACCATGGCCCAGCAGTTGTTCCTGAGCCTGGGTGCGCAGTACCGCACCGATGCCGACGGCGACGACGCCAAGGCCGCCCAGCGCGTGGTGCGCCAGTGGCTGGCGAAAAAAGGCATCACCGCGCCGCACCTGGTGATGGAGAACGGCTCCGGCCTGTCCCGTGCTGAACGGGTCAGCGCCCGCGAAATGGCGACCATGCTGCAAGCGGCGTGGAGAAGCCCGTACGCGGCGGAGTACATCAGTTCGCTGCCGATTGCCGGCACCGACGGCACCATGCGTAAACGCCTGAAGACCACGGCCATGCGCGGCGAAGCCCACGTCAAGACCGGCACCCTGAACACCGTGCGGGCGATTGCCGGGTTCAGCCGCGACAACAATGGCAATACCTGGGCTGTGGTGGCGATTCTCAACGATCCGAAACCGTGGGGCGCGTCCTCGGTACTGGACCAGGTGCTGCTGGACCTGTATCGCCAGCCGAAACTGGCGGCGGCGGCCCCGGTCCTCTAACAGCAGCAAATATCAAATGTGGGAGCTGGCTTGCCTGCGATGCAGACGCCTCGGTCTATCAGGAATACCGAGGTGATGCTATCGCAGGCAAGCCAGCTCCCACATTGATCTCTAATAGCTTGAATGGCCGTGCACTTCAGGCAAGCACCCGCTCCGCCTCAACCCTGTCCCTGCCCGCCTGCTTGGCGGCATAGACACCCGAATCCGCCCGCAGCAACAAGCTGTCGACGCCCTCCTCGACCCGCCAACTGGCGACCCCGAAGCTCGCCGTCACCGTGCCGACACCTTCCATCGGCTCACCGCGCAACGCCTGCCACAACTCCAGGGCAACATTGAACGCCTGGCTGCCGTCGGTATTGGCGCACAGCACCACAAACTCCTCGCCGCCCAGCCGGCAAAACACATCCGTGCGTCGTAACCGGTGGCTGATGCGCCGGCATAACTCCTTGAGCACTTCATCACCCACCGCGTGACCATGCTGGTCGTTGATACGCTTGAAGTGATCGATGTCGAACATGATCACCGACAACGCCCCCGAGGCACGCTTGACCCGGATCATCTCGGCCTTCAGCCGGTCCTGGAAGTAGCGTCGGTTATGAATGCCGGTCAGGGAATCGGTAATCGACAGCGCCCGCAGCTCTTCCTCGACCCGCTTGAGATCGGAAATATCCGACACATAGCCATGCCATAACGTACCGCCACCGGCCAGCTCTTCCGGCGTCGCCTCACCGCGAACCCAGCGCAGCCCCCGATGGGGCAACTGCACCCGGTATTCTTCACGCCAATGGCTCAGTTGCAGGGTGGACAGGCGAATGGACTCCCGTACCCGCTCGACATCCAGCGGATGAATCCGCTCGAAGACCTTTCGCGCATCCTGCTGCAACACCCCAGGCTCGATTTCGTAGATGTCGCGGATGCCATCGCTGGCATAAATGAACCGCGAGACATTGTTCGGTTCCAGGACGAACTGGAAAATACCGCCGGGCACATGGGCGCTGAGTTTCTTCAGCAGGCGGTCCCGCGCGGCCAGTGCCTCATAGGCGCGCTTCTGCTCGGTGACATCCAGGCAGATCGCCAGGTGCCCGACCCACAGGCCATGCTCGTCCAGCAGAACAGTGGCGAGCATGTTCACCGTCAGTTGGCTGCCGTCCTTGCGCACCAGTGTCCACTCGCGGGCCTCATGCACTGCATCGGCGCTGTCCACCAGCATCGCCTGGGCTGGCGCGATGCGCTTGCCGAGGATTGCGCTCAGTTGTGCGGCACGGGCTTCCAGCTCGGGGGCCAGGTGCAGGCTTTCGAGGGTCAGGTGGCCCAGTACCTCTTGTGCTTCAAAGCCCAGCATCTGCTCGGCGCCGGCGTTGAAGGTGGTGATCACACCGCGCAAGTCCGTCGCGATGATCGCCACCTGGGTGGCCGCATTAAGCACGCTGCGCAGTTGGCCGTGGGTGCCTCGCAGTTCCTGTTCCCGCTGACGCAATTGGGCGGTGCGCTGCTCCACCAGCTTCAATGCGCGCTGGCGCTGGCTGACCACCACGTAGAGCAACGCACTGAGCAGCACACTCAGCAGGCTGCCCATGACCAGGATACTGACCAGCGACGAGTGATTGCCCTGCTGGAACACTTGGCTGGGGCGCAGGCTCAAGGCGTAGACGTGGTCGCCGAGCGTCAGCCGGCGTGCTGCCACCAGGTCACTGTCTGCCACGGGGTTGCTGGATTCGTACAACACCCGTTGCTCTGCATCGGAGGTGTCGACAATCTGCATCACCAGGTTGTCCCGTGCGGCCTTGGGCAAGCCATCGGCCACCAGCTGGCGCATGCTGATCACCGCCATGACGTAGCCGTAAGGTTCACTGTTGGGCACTTGTGTCGTCGGTGCCCGGCTAACCGGTGCCACCAGCAATACACCCATGGCATAGGCCGGCTCCACACCCACCAGTTGCATGGGCTGGGACACCGCCATCTTCCCTGACTGTTGCGCACGCTCCACCGTCGAGCGCCGCAGTGGCTGGGCCAACAGGTCAAAACCCAGCGGCGAGCCGAGAATGCTCTGGGTCTGGCTGTACAGCACCGGCACATACTCATCGCGATCAGTCGCCGGGGTCAGTTCGCCCGCCGCATTCAATTCACGAATGGAGAAATTCGCACCGCGCTCCGCCGTGATTGCCTGCTCGAACGCACCGCGCTGGTCACGCAAAACCCGGGGTGCCCAGGCATAGGCGCGGGTACGCAACAGCAAGGGCTGCGCGAACCCTTCGAACTCTTTGCGCGAGACTGTATTTGAATTGACGAAGAACCGCCGCAGGCTGCCCAGGCGTTGTTCCTGGTCCTCGAAACGCTCCTGGAGGCGGCTGTAACGCTCGTTGACCAGCAGCTGAAAGCGCTGGCGCATCTGCTGCTGGTAAAGCTCGGACGCGGCCCAGGCGACGACAATCGTCAGCGCGATACCGCCCAGCAACACCACCACCGCCACCAGCCACGCCGACACCTGCTCACTGATAAAGCCTAGGATTTTCGGGCGGACGGCATGCAGCGGCATAGACAAGACTCAGAACGCCAGCGTGCGGGTGCGTCACTTTGGCCAGGCCCTAAGTTATAGCCACAGGACTTGCGTTTGACCAGCGCAAAAAAAAGCCGCAAGGCCGGAATGATCCGGGCCTGCGGCTTCAGAACGCAGTGATCAGCGCGCGGTGATTTTCCACGCCCGATGGATCTTGGCGTTACGCGCAAAATCCGGGTCGATGGTCTTGTCGCTGATCTCTTCGACGGCATACCGCTCGACGAGGTTGTCTTCCAGCTGGAACTTGCGGAAGTTGTTCGAGAAGTACAACACGCCGCCCGGTGCCAGGCGCGCCATGGCCAGGTCCAGCAACTGCACGTGGTCGCGTTGCACGTCGAAGATGCCTTCCATGCGCTTGGAGTTGGAGAAGGTCGGCGGGTCGATGAAGATCATGTCGAACTCATCGCGGCTGGCTTCCAGCCAGGCCATCACGTCGCCCTGCTCCAGGCGGTTCTTGTCGGAGAAACCGTTGAGGGAGAAGTTGCGGCGCGCCCAGTCCAGGTAGGTCTTCGACAGGTCGACGCTGGTGGTGCTGCGCGCGCCACCCTTGGCGGCGTGCACACTGGCGGTGGCGGTGTAGCAATACAGGTTGAGGAAGCGCTTGCCGGCCGCCTCTTTCTGGATGCGCATGCGCATTGGGCGGTGGTCGAGGAACAGGCCGGTGTCCAGGTAATCGGTCAGGTTGACCAGCAACTTGACGCCGCCTTCGCTGACCTCGGTGAACTTGCCTTGGGCGCTCTGGCGCTCGTACTGCTTGGTGCCGCTCTGGCGTTCGCGACGCTTGACCACCACACGGTTCTTGTCGATGCCCAGCGCCTGGGGAATGGCCGCCAGGGCATCGAACATGCGTGCCGAAGCTTTTTCCGGGTCAATCGACTTCGGCGCCACGTATTCCTGGACGTGGACCCAGTCGTGGTACAGGTCGATGGCCATGGAGTATTCCGGCATGTCGGCATCGTACACACGGTAGCAATCGACGCCTTCGCGCTTGGCCCACTTGCCCAGCAGTTTCAGGTTCTTTTGCAGGCGGTTGGCAAACATCTGCCCGCCTTCGCTCAAGCGCGCCTGCTCGACCACTGGGGCCGGGGCGGGTTTGATCGGGTTCCCGTTCTTGTTGTACTGGCGCTCTTGCGGCTCGGTCGGCGCCTGGTCGTAGGCCGCTTGCTCGCGCTCGGCCTGGCGTTGTTCCGGGGTGCGACGCTCGCCGGTGACGAACTGGTCCGGGGTGACCTTGATCAGCAGCAATTTGCACGGCAAGGCGCCGTTCCAGAACGAATACTGTTTGTGGCTGCGGATGCCCATGCGCTTGCCCAGGTCCGGAGCACCGGTGAACACCGCCGCTTCCCAGCCCAGGCACGCCTGGCGCAGACGCTCGCCGAGGTTCTGATAGAGGTACAACAGGCTGGCTTCATCACCCAGACGCTCGCCATACGGCGGGTTGCAGATCACCAGGCCTTTCTGGTTCTGGTCCGGACGCGGCTCGAAGGTACCGACTTCGCCCTGGTAGATCTTGATCCAGTGGCTGAGGCCTGCACGTTCGATGTTATTGCGGGCGGGTTGGATCAGCCGAGGATCCGCCTCGTAACCACGAATCCACAGCGGTGGCTTGGCCATGCCGATGGCGGCACGTTCGCTGGCCTCTGTGTGAAGTTTTTTCCACAGCGCCGGAACGTGGCCAAGCCAGGCGGTGAAACCCCACAGCTCACGGTTCAGGTTGGGCGCCATGTCGGCGGCGATCATCGCGCCTTCCACCAGGAAGGTACCGACGCCGCACATCGGGTCCGTCAGCGCGCCGCCTTCGGCAGCGATGCGCGGCCAGCCGGAGCGAATCAGGATCGCCGCCGCCAGGTTCTCTTTCAACGGTGCCGCGCCCTGCTGCAGGCGGTAGCCGCGCTGGTGCAGGCTGTGGCCGGACAGGTCGAGAGAGAGGATCGCTTCGCCACGGTCCAGGCGCAGGTGGATGCGCAGGTCCGGGTTGATCTTGTCGATGGATGGACGTTCGCCGGTCGGGGTGCGCAGCTTGTCGACAATCGCATCCTTGACCTTCAGCGCGCCGAAGTGGGTGTTGTCGATGCCCGAGCCATGGCCGCTGAATTCAACGGCCAGGGTGCCGTCGGCGAGCATGTGGTCTTCCCACTCGATGTCCAGCACCCCGTGGTAGAGGTCTTCAGCGTCCTTCATCGGGAAGCGCTTGAGCACCAGCAACACGCGGTTGGCCAGGCGCGACCAGAGGCACAGGCGGTAGGCGGTCTCCATGTCGGCCATGCCGCGCACGGCCGAGGTGTGCTCGCGGGCTTCCTCAAGGCCAAGCCCGACGGCTTCCTCGATCAGCAGGCCTTCGAGGCCCTTGGGGCAAGTGAGGAAGAGTTCAAAACGGTCCGACATGGGGCATTCCAGGCTTTTCAGCAATAAGTGAACGGGCGACGCATCGCGCGTTCGGTTTTCAATCAAGCGCTTTTCTTGAAGAACGCTCGTGTGGCACGAATGTGCCGTTCCACCCCGGCTACCGGCCTTTCGGGCCTTTATCGACGGGGCAGTTCAAGTATTTGGAGCAACAAGAAGAAACATTCCGACCCTTCGTCGAATAATAACCGACTGCAACAGGCGGACATTCTCACTAAAGGATTAAACCCATCCTCTTTGAAGGGCACATCATAGCTGGGTTTGCCCAATAAAAGGGGCGAAAAGCCATCCCAGCTTATGGCTATAGCATCGTTATCGTTACGTGCTTATGACAAAACGATCATTGAATCCATGTGACCTATTGGTTAGAACTCAACACAGGTTGGCGCCGTAACGACGCCGACACATAGCTCGCCACGCCGGCAGCGAGCGCACCAACGGCAGAAAAACTCTGCCCGGCCTCGGACGAGGCCGAAGGATATCAAGACAGTCAACAAGTGAGGGAAACACCCTATGAGAAGACTTAAGCGTGATCCGTTGGAAAGAGCATTTTTACGCGGATATCAATATGGCGTTCATGGCAAATCCCGTGAGCTTTGCCCATTTACTCTACCGTCGGTACGCCAAGCCTGGATCAACGGCTGGCGAGAAGGACGCGGCGACAACTGGGACGGTATGACTGGCACTGCGGGAATCCACAGACTCAACGAACTTCACGCCGTCGGCTAATCAAGGGCATTTAATTCCGACACCAGCACGAATACGCAACCACTTAACCACGCACGCCCCATCCGGGCGGCGGGCTTCGGCCCAGGGGCTCCTTCAAGGAGCCCTTTTTATTGCCTGTTGTCAGCCGCGCGGCAATGCCGCAATCGCATCCACCGCCTGGCGAATCAACGCCGGGCCCTTGTAGATAAAGCCGGAGTACAACTGCACCAGGCTCGCGCCGGCGGCGATTTTCTCGGCCGCGTGCTTGCCCTCGGTGATGCCGCCCACGGCAATGATCGGCAAGCGCCCTGCCAACTCGGCCGCCAGCACCTTGACGATGTGGGTACTCTGGTCGCGTACCGGCGCACCGGACAGGCCGCCCGCTTCGTCACCATACGCCAGGCCTTCGACACCGACGCGGCTCAGGGTGGTGTTGGTGGCGATCACCGCATCCATGCCCGAATCCACCAGGGCCTGGGCCACCAGTACGGTCTCTTCGTCGTTCATGTCCGGGGCAATCTTGATTGCCAGGGGCACACGCTTGCCGTGGCGCACAGCCAAATCTTCCTGGCGCTGGCGCAAGGCTTCGAGCAGTTGCTTGAGGGAGTCGCCAAACTGCAGGCTGCGCAGGCCCGGGGTGTTAGGCGAGCTGACGTTGACCGTGACGTAGCTGGCGTGGGCGTAGACCTTGTCCAGGCAAATCAGATAGTCATCCACCGCACGCTCCACCGGCGTGTCGAAGTTCTTGCCGATATTGATCCCGAGGATACCGGTGTACTTCGCCGCCTGAACCCGTGACAGCAGGTTATCCACACCCAGGTTGTTGAAGCCCATGCGATTGATGATCGCCTCGGCTTCCGGCAGGCGGAAGATCCGCGGCTTCGGGTTGCCCGGCTGCGGCCGTGGGGTCACGGTGCCGATTTCGACAAAGCCAAAACCCAGCTGCGCAAAACCGTCGATGGCCGCGCCGTTTTTGTCCAAACCCGCAGCCAGGCCTACCGGGTTGGGGAAATCGAGCCCCATCACCGACACCGGCATTTTCGCCGGGGCCTTGCACACCAGGCCATTGAGCCCCAGGCGGCCACCGGCACCGATCAAGTCCAGGGACAGATCGTGGGAAGTTTCCGGAGAGAGTTTGAACAACAGCTGGCGGGCCAGGGTATACATGGGCGGGCTTGACTCGGATGGCGGCGAAAGGTGGCGGCGATTATAGCCGGGGTGACGGGCTGCATGCGAGGCGTGCCGTCCAATCGTCAGTTACGGTGCGTCATCAGTTCCTCATAGCGGGCCCAGATTTTTTGCGCATAGCGAAGACGCAGGGCCTCACGCTGAGGCCCGGGCCCGCCGCCCACATTGTAGGAACCGATCGCTGTCCAGTTGTAGCCGAACTGTTTGACGAAGTCGGCAAGGATCGACGCCCCCACCTCCACCGACAGGCAAGGCTCATCCAGCAAGCGCTGCTCGGTAATGCCCTCCTTGAGCAGGCGCGGCAGGTGAATGCTGTTGATCTGCATCAGCCCGATATCACGGGTGCCGTTGTTGTTGGCGTAATTCATGGCCTTGGCGCGGTAGCCCGACTCCACTGCGGCGATGGCCTGCAACAATTCCGGCTCCATGCCGTATCGGCTGGCAGCCTCGGCCCAGCAATACGCCCGGGCTTCATTGCCGAAGCCGAGCGTGAGCATCAGCAGCAGCGCCCCCTTGCACCGGGCGCTGCTCATGCCTGCCCCCGACCGCAGGTGGAACAGACAGCGCCCACCGTCAGGCTGGTCATCCTGACCGCACAGGTCACCCGGTACCCTTTGCCGTATACCGTCTTGATCAGACCCTTGCCGCCCTTCAAATATTTGCGCAGCGAACAGATGCAACGGGTCAGGGACTCTTCCGTGGCCTCGTTATGGGGCCATGCCTGTTCCAGCAAATGGTCCTTGGTCACCAGCACTCCGGCCGAGGACAGCAACAGGCGCAACACCTGCCACTCCTTGGGCGGGAGTTGAATATCCGAGTCTTCACTGGTCAATCTACCGTCACCGTGCAACGTCCAGCGCTCAAAGACCATGGGGGTAGCCAGTACCCCATCGTTCACCACGGCCATTCGTACCTCCGCACCCAACTCACCTTCCAACACTGGTTTCCTGAAGGTCGCGACTATAAAAAGCCCACTCGCTGTATAGGAGAGGAAAAAACCCCATAGGCACTGATTTTTTCAGACTGGGCACGTAGGACCTTTCGGCGATGCCCGCCCAGGGGCGCCACCAACGTTCTTATCCTTCGGTCACCCGGTTAAATGCCCGCTTCACCTGCTCATGCTGGGAGCGCGTCAACGGCGGCGCCTGCCCCGGCTCGGCAGCGGTATGCAGCACATTTGCGACCGCCGTCGCCTGAATCACAAACAATCGCACACTGTTGGCCATGGGCCCGTTGTAGCGTCCGAGCAAGGCTGTGCCGGTATCGCGCTGAAAATTCCCCACCAGCAATCGCCTGCCCGGAGCCACACGCACCACCGTGTTGATCCCCATCCGCTCCACCCCCGCCGAGGGTTTGTCGCGACTGGCAGCCTTGCCCATCTGGCGGCCATCCTCGACGGTGAGCAGCATCTCGATTTCATTCGCCTCGGCGAAGCGCGGCAGAACACTGACCTGCGTACCAAAGACCACCGGTTGCCATTCGTCGTGGTCTTCACCCGGCCGGGGCAGATAGAACGTCTGGTTGTCGTTGAAAACCGCGGGCACATTCTCCTGGGTGAGAATCACCGGCAACGTCGTGACCCTCGCTCGCCTGCGCAACTCCAAGGCGGTGATCCGCTTCATGAATGCTTCGTCCTCGATGGGTGCCATGACCCGGGTAGCTGAAGGCTTGTCCGCCCCCTTGTGCATGGTCGCGCCGATCTTCTTGAGCTCACCGCGGTCCACATCCACCAGCCACATCGAAACCTCCACCGCGCGCTTTGGTACGTCCAGTTCTGCCACCAGACCTTCGATAAAGCTCACCTGCGCGGGCTTGCCCTTGATCAGCAGGCTGTTGGTGTCCGGGTACGCCAGCACCGAGATATTCTTGTCGGCCAGTAATCCGGGTTGCCGCGGGGACGCACTCTCCTGCTCGACGGCCAGCAGTTTTTCGATCATGGATGCCATGCCCGGCACCGTGACGGTTCTGTCGCCCATGTTGTACTCGCGGTCTGCAACGTGGGTGTTGAGCACCTGCACCACCCCGATCCGCTGCGGCCCCAGGCGCAGTTCCGCACGCTGGCGGTCCATCAGTTGGGCCAGGCGCAGCACATGGTCGACATAGTTCGGCGGCCCGGACACGTAGAACACCCGCGCCCCACTCGCACGCAGCGGGTAGCGCGCCTCTTCGAGCCCCGAACGGCGCATGAACCCGCGCAGGAGGTCGACCGAGATATGCCGCAGGGTCACTACCGAGCTTTTCGCCTCGTCGGCGTCATAGAGGTAAAGCACCTGCCCATCGGTGTACCAGATCAGGCCTTGCTGCTGGGCGACCGACTCCAGCAGCGGTTGGGGCGAGCCGAAATCGAACGCCCCGCTGATGCGCTTGCGAGCTGCCGCCTGACTGACAACGATCGGCTGCCCCAGCGGCAGGGACAACGCGGTAAAAAAAGTGTGCAGGCTTTCATCACGGGCCTGGTAGGAGCCCCCGAACGCGCCGGGGCTGCCCAGCAGCAGCAGGCCGAAAAGCAGCGTCGAGAAACGGTGAAGGTGGCTGAACATGCCTGCATGGCCCGGGCTGAAAGAGCGGCCATACTGCGAGGCAGGCCGATTTCAATCCTGATGGAAAGCTGACGCCCAACCCATCCTGTGCGCATCGTGGCATGTGCCTTGCTTTGCCTTGTCTATCGCAGCTCGCGCCAACGGCGGAACGGGCTCAAGGACACAGACGTCGTTACCCCGGGCTCTTCTTCTGAGTACCCGACGGAACGGCGTTTTTTTATGAAAGGTACGTATTGATGAGTGATCCCCTGGCTTGGGTCAACGGCAGCGATGCCCCGGAAAAGAGCAGCCTCAACCTGGGTTTCATGGCCCTGAGCGATTGCGCCTCGGTGGTGGTCGCCGCCACCCAGGGCTTCGCCCAGCCCTATGGCCTGACCTTGAATCTCAGGCGCCAGTCATCATGGGCCAGCCTGCGGGACAACCTGGTCAGCGGCGAACTGGACGCCGCCCACAGCCTGTACGGCCTGATCTACGCCGTGCACCTGGGCATCGGCGGCGTGGCACCCACCGATATGGCGGTGCTGATGGGCCTGAACCAGAACGGCCAGAGCATCAACCTGTCCCGTGGCCTGCAACAGCTGGGGGTGACCAGTCCTGAGGCACTGGACCGCCACGTGCACCAAAGCCGAACAAAACTCACCTTCGCCCAGACCTTTCCCACAGGTACCCACGCCATGTGGTTGTATTACTGGCTGGCCAGCCAGGGCATTCATCCCCTGCAGGATGTGGACAGTGTGGTGGTGCCGCCGCCGCAGATGGTTGCGCACCTGCAAGCCGGGCGCATCGACGGCTTTTGTGTGGGCGAGCCCTGGTGCGCCAGTGCGGTGAAGCAGAACCAGGGTTTTACCCTGGCCACCACCCAGGCACTGTGGCCGGACCATCCGGAAAAAGTCCTCGGCTGCACCCAGGCATTTGTCGAGCAATACCCCAATACCGCCCGGGTACTGGTGATGGCGATCCTGCAGGCCAGCCGTTTTATCGAACAGAGCACGGAAAACCGCCGCTCCACTGCACAGTTGCTGAGCGCCCCGCAGTACCTCGACGCCCCGCTCGATTGCATCGAACCGCGCCTGCTCGGCGACTACGATGACGGCCTCGGCAACCACTGGCAGGATCCCCACGCGCTGCGTTTTTATGGCGACGGCGAGGTGAACCTGCCCTACCTGTCTGATGGCATGTGGTTCATGACCCAGTTCCGCCGCTGGGGCCTGCTGCGGGAGGACCCGGACTACCTCGGCGTTGCCCGGCGTGTGCAACAACTGGACATCTATCGCCAGGCGGCCAGCGCCGTGGGCGTGCCTGCCGGTGGCGAGGCCATGCGCAGCAGCCAGTTGATCGACGGAAAAATCTGGGACGGTTCGGACCCGGCCGGGTATGCCCGCAGCTTTCGCCTGCATGCCATGGCAGATGTTGCCAGCCGCCAGGCCTTGCGCTGACAGGAGGAACCCATGCTACGAATCCTGTTGATCAATGACACACCGCGCAAGGTCGGGCGGCTCAAGGCTGCGTTGACCGAGGCCGGGTTTGAGGTGATCGATGAGTCGGGGTTGACGATCGACTTGCCGGCGCGGGTCGAAGCGGTGCGCCCGGACGTGATTTTGATCGATACCGAGTCGCCGGGACGCGATGTGATGGAGCAGGTGGTGCTGGTGAGTCGCGACCAGCCACGGCCGATTGTGATGTTTACCGATGAGCATGATCCGGGGGTGATGCGTCAGGCGATCAAGTCCGGGGTGAGTGCCTACATTGTCGAGGGGATTCAGGCGCAGCGGTTGCAGCCGATTCTGGATGTGGCGATGGCGCGGTTCGAGAGTGACCAGGCGCTGCGCGCGCAGTTGCAGGCGCGGGATCAGCAGTTGGCCGAACGCAAGCGGATCGAAACGGCCAAGGGGTTGTTGATGAAAATGAAGGGGTGTAATGAGGAAGAGGCCTACACGCTGATGCGGCGCCAGGCGATGAGTCGGCAGCAGAAGCTGATTCAGGTGGCGGAGCAGATTATTGCGATGAGTGAGTTGTTGGGGTGAGAGGGGGGCGGGGTGTATATCCGTTATTTAGGTAACGGCCGCTATTGGTTCCGCTCTTACAGCGGCTCACTTTTGAACAGCGCAAAAGTAAGCAAAACGCTCTTGCCCCACCACTCGGCACCTCGCCTAGGCTCGGTGTGCCCTCACTCCGGCTTTG
>NZ_JACAQC010000032.1:213799-223016 GCF_013385345.1 Pseudomonas sp. I8001 | reverse complement strand
CCATAAGTAGCCGTTACCGCAGAAACGGATATGTACACAATCAAACCATCACCGCCTGCCGCACCTGCTTCTCCAATTCAGCCTTCAACCCCGGCTCCAACTTAAGCTGCCGCGCCAACTCATCGAGGTAAGCCTTCTCCATGAAGTTCTCCTCATCCACCAACATCACACTGGCGATATACATCTCGGCAGCCAATTCCGGAGTACTGGCAGCCCGAGCCACATCTGCCGGATCCAGCGGCTTGTTCAGCTCAGCATGTAACCACTGCTGCAACTCACGATCGTTATCCAGCTTCACAAACTCCCCTTCGATCAACGCCCGCTCACGCTCATCCACATGCCCGTCAGCCTTGGCCGCAGCCACCAGCGCCTTCAAAATCCCCTGGCTGTGCTGTTCGACCTGGGCCGGTGGCAACCGATCAATGGTCTGCGGCTCCCCTTGAGGCGCACTGGCCTGCTGCGCCTGCCAATTACCGTAGGCCTTGTAGGCAATCACCCCCAAAGCAGCCAACCCGCCATAGGTCAGCGCCTTGCCGCCAAACTTGCGGGCTTTCTTGTTGCCCAGCAACAGACCCATGGCGCCGGCCGCGAGGGCCCCACCACCGGCACCGCCAAGCAAGCTACCCAACCCGCCGCCACCCAGCAGTCCGCCAAGGGCACCCTTGTCATCTGACTTGCGCTGCCCGCCAGCCTTGTTCTGCAACATGTCCTGGCCGGATTTGAGCAGTTGATCGAGCAATCCACGGGTATTCATTCACAACCTCCAGAAACTCAAGTTCACAGGACCAATAGGCCCCCAGCGTAAAACTAAGTGCCAAAAACCCCCGATCTAGAGTGCTTCCAGATGTAACGCGCTTACCCCTCAATTAAAACGATATACACTCGAACAAATCTATAAAAACACCCCACTGGTAATTCCAGCATGATGACCTTGCGTCAGATCCGTCACTTCATCGCCGTGGCCGAGACCGGTTCGATCTCCGCCGCTGCCCAGACCGCCTTCATCTCCCAGTCCACCCTGACCCTGGCGATCCAGCAACTGGAACAGGAAATCGGCGTCAACCTGTTCAACCGCCACGCCAAGGGCATGACCCTGACCCACCAGGGCCACCAGTTCCTGCGCCAGGCGCACCTCATCCTCGCCACCGTCGACAACGCCAAGCGCAGCCTGCAACAGAGCACCGACCAGGTGGCCGGGCAGTTGATCATCGGCGTGACCAGCCTGGTCGCCGGCTACTACCTGGCGGACTTGCTTACCCGCTTCCAGCGGGCCTACCCCAATGTCGAGATCCGCGTGATGGAGGACGAACGCCCCTACATCGAACACCTGCTGGTCAGCGGTGAAATCGACGTCGGCGTGCTGATCCTCTCCAACCTCGAAGACCGCCACGCCCTGCAAACCGAAGTGCTCACCCACTCGCCCCACCGTTTATGGCTGCCGGCCCAGCACCCGCTGCTGGAACACGACAGCATCAACCTGGCGGACGTAGCGCGCGAGCCGCTGATTCAACTGAACGTCGACGAAATGGGCCACAACGCCCAGCGCATGTGGACCGGCGCCGGGCTGCAACCCCGCGTCACCTTGCGCACCGCCTCGACGGAAGCCGTGCGAAGCCTGGTCGCCGCCGGCCTGGGCGTGTCGATCCAGCCGGACATGACCTACCGCCCCTGGTCCCTGGAAGGCGACATCATCGAGGCCCGGCCGATTGCCGACCTCAGCCAGACCCTCGACGTGGGCCTGGCCTGGCGCCGGGGCACGGCGCGCCCGGCGCTGGTGGACCCATTCCTGACGGTGGCCCGCGAACAGCCCCACCCGCGCAAGCCATCTATTTAATCGAATGCTGCTTTCAGTATTTAGTATTTGTTGACCTCGCGCCTGACCTCTAGTCTCTGCTCATCCCATAAGAGAAGGTCAGGCGCCTCGCACGAGAACAGCCATGACCACACAAGAAAAGAGATCGCGAAAAATGTCTGGCGCGCCCACACCGCTGCTCACTGCGTTGCTGATCGACGGCGAACTGGTCCCGGGCCAGGGGTTTGTCGAGCCGATCATCAACCCGGCCACCGGTGAAATCCTCACCCATATCGCCGAAGCCAGTACCGAGCAGGTCGAAGCCGCAATCCTCGCCGCCCACCGGGCCTTTGCCGGTTGGTCGCGGACCACGCCCCAGCAGCGTTCGAACATTCTCCTGGGCATCGCCGAGACAATCGAAAAACAAGCCGACTATCTCGCCCGCCTGGAATCGCTGAATTGCGGCAAGCCGCTGCACCTGGCACGTCAGGACGATTTGAGCGCGACCGTCGATGTGTTCCGTTTCTTCGCCGGCGCCGTGCGCTGCCAGACCGGGCAACTGAGCGGTGAATACCTGCCGGGCTAC
This sequence comes from Pseudomonas sp. I8001, assembly GCF_013385345.1. NCBI lineage: Bacteria > Pseudomonadati > Pseudomonadota > Gammaproteobacteria > Pseudomonadales > Pseudomonadaceae > Pseudomonas > Pseudomonas sp. I8001. The sequence goes on along the minus strand of NZ_JACAQC010000032.1, from coordinate 220,638 downwards.
ACCAGCATGGTGCGTCGCGATCCGATTGGCGTGGTGGCCTCCATTGCGCCGTGGAATTACCCGCTGATGATGGCCGCCTGGAAAATCGCCCCGGCCCTGGCGGCCGGTAATACCCTGGTGTTCAAGCCGTCGGAACATACTCCGCTGTCGATCCTGGCCCTGGCGCCCGTACTGAGCCAGTTGTTGCCGCGCGGGGTGATCAACATCCTGTGTGGCGGCGGCGAAGGGGTCGGCAGCCATTTGGTCAGCCACCCGAAGGTGCGCATGGTCTCGTTGACCGGCGATATCGTCACCGGGCAGAAGATCCTCCAGGCCGCCTCCAAGACACTCAAGCGCACGCACCTGGAGCTGGGCGGCAAGGCCCCGGTGATCGTGTGCAACGACGCCGACCTGCAAGCCGTGGTCGAAGGCGTGCGCGCCTACGGTTACTACAACGCCGGCCAGGACTGCACCGCCGCGTGCCGCATCTACGCCCAGGCCGGTATCCACGACAAATTGGTGGCCGAGCTCGGCGCCGCCGTCAGCAGCCTGCGGTTTGCCGGCAAGCGCGATGCCGACAACGAACTCGGCCCGCTGATCAGCACCCGCCAGCGCGACCGCGTCGCCAGTTTTGTCGAACGCGCCCTCGGCCAGCCGCATATCGAACGCATCACCGGCGCCGCCGTGCATTCCGGTGCTGGCTTCTTCTACCAGCCAACCTTGCTGGCCGGTTGTAAACAGAATGATGAAATCGTGCAGCGCGAAGTGTTCGGCCCGGTGGTCACCGTGACCCGCTTCGACGAGCTGGAACAGGCGGTGGACTGGGCCAACGACTCGGAATACGGCCTGGCCTCCTCCGTGTGGACCCAGAATCTGGACAAGGCGATGCAAGTGGCGTCGCGCCTGCAATACGGCTGCACCTGGATCAACAGTCATTTCATGCTGGTCAGCGAAATGCCCCACGGCGGCTTGAAGCGCTCGGGGTATGGCAAAGATCTGTCCAGCGATTCGCTACAGGACTACAGCGTGGTGCGGCACATCATGGCGCGCCACGGCCAGCATCTTTAAAACAACAACTACGCTCACGCACCACCTGCTGCAAAAACTGCCCCGACCATAATTAAAGAAGAGGGAACCCCCATGTCTGCGCACAAGACCGCTCTGCTCAGTGCCCTGACCACCGCGCTGCTGGCCAGTGTCAGCATCCAGGCCGCCGAACCGCTGAAGGCGGTGGGTGCCGGTGAAGGCCAGTTGGATATCGTCGCCTGGCCCGGCTATATCGAACGTGGCGAAAGCGACAAGAACTACGACTGGGTCACCGGTTTCGAGAAAGAGACCGGCTGCAAGGTCAACGTCAAGACCGCCGCCACCTCCGACGAGATGGTGAGCTTGATGGCCAAGGGTGGCTACGACCTGGTCACCGCATCCGGCGATGCCTCGCTGCGGTTGATCGTCGGCAAGCGCGTACAGCCGATCAACACCTCGCTGATTCCCAACTGGAAGAACATCGACCCGCGCCTGAAAGATGCGCCGTGGTACGTGGTCGGCCAGCAAACGTACGGCACGCCGTACCAGTGGGGCCCGAACGTGTTGATGTACAACACCAACGTGTTCAAGACCGCGCCCACCAGCTGGAACGTAGTGTTCGATGCGCAGAACCTGCCGGACGGCAAGCCGAACAAAGGCCGCGTGCAGGCCTATGACGGCCCGATCTACATCGCCGATGCGGCGCTGTACCTCAAGGCCACCAAGCCGGAACTGGGCATCCAGAGCCCGTACGAGCTGACCGAAACCCAGTACAAGGCCGTGCTCGACCTGTTGCGCGCCCAGCAGCCGTTGATCCACCGCTACTGGCATGACACCACCGTGCAGATGAGCGACTTCAAGAACGAAGGCGTGGTGGCCTCCAGCGCATGGCCGTATCAGGTCAACGGCCTGGTCAATGAGAAGCAGCCGATTGCCTCGACCATTCCGAAGGAAGGCGCCACCGGCTGGGCGGATACCACCATGCTGCACACCGATGCCAAGCACCCGAACTGCGCCTACAAGTGGATGGACTGGTCGCTGCAGCCGAAGGTCCAGGGTGATGTGGCCTCGTGGTTCGGTTCGTTGCCGGCGGTTCCCGCGGCGTGCAAGGAAAGCGAACTGCTGGGCGCCGAGGGTTGCAAGACCAACGGTTTCGACCAGTTCGAGAAGATCGCCTTCTGGAAAACCCCGCAGGCTGAAGGCGGCAAGTTCGTGCCGTACAGCCGCTGGACCCAGGATTACATCGCGATCATGGGCGGGCGCTAAGCACTCCCTAGTTGATCGTTCCCACGCTCCGCGTGGGAATGCCTCCTGTGACGCTCCGCGTCACGACTTTAAGGGCGGACGCGGAGCGTCCAGCGCTGCATTCCCACGCAGAGCGTGGGAACGATCACGTCTACCTCCGATTTAATTTTTACAAGACGCGCCTTTTTGGAGCACCGCACCATGACGCTTGCAGTCCAATTCACCCACGTTTCCCGTCAGTTCGGCGAAGTGAAAGCCGTTGACCGGGTTTCCATCGATATCCAGGACGGCGAGTTCTTTTCCATGCTCGGCCCTTCCGGCTCGGGCAAAACCACGTGCCTGCGCCTGATCGCCGGGTTCGAGCAACCCAGTGCCGGCTCCATCCGCATCCACGGTGAGGAAGCCGCCGGCTTGCCGCCGTATCAGCGCGACGTGAACACTGTGTTCCAGGATTACGCGCTGTTCCCCCACATGAACGTGCGGGACAACGTGGCCTACGGCCTGAAAGTCAAAGGCGTGGCCAAGACCGAACGCCTCAACCGCGCCGAAGAAGCGCTCGGCATGGTCGCCCTCGGCGGTTACGGCGACCGCAAGCCGGTGCAACTCTCCGGCGGCCAGCGTCAACGTGTGGCCCTGGCCCGCGCACTGGTCAATCGTCCGCGCGTATTGCTGCTGGATGAGCCCCTCGGCGCTCTCGACCTGAAGCTGCGCGAACAGATGCAAAGCGAGCTGAAGAAACTGCAACGCCAACTTGGCATCACCTTCATCTTCGTCACCCACGACCAGACCGAAGCACTGTCGATGTCCGACCGTGTGGCCGTATTCAACAAGGGCCGCATCGAACAGGTCGACACCCCGCGCAACCTGTACATGAAGCCCGCCACCACCTTCGTCGCGGAATTCGTCGGCACCTCCAACGTGATTCGCGGCGAATTGGCGCAACGCTTGAGCGGTAACCCGCAGCCGTTCTCGATCCGCCCGGAACACGTGCGCTTCGCCGAAGGCCCGCTGGGCAGCGGCGAGGTGGAAGTCAGCGGCCTGCTGCATGACATCCAGTACCAGGGCAGCGCCACCCGCTACGAACTGAAACTGGAAAACGGCCAGGCCCTGAACATCAGTCAGGCCAACAACCAATGGCTGGACACCACCGCCGGGCATCAAGTCGGCCAGTCCATCACCGCGCGCTGGGCGCGGGAAGCCATGACGCCGTTGACCGACATCGCAGGCGAGGTGTGACATGAGCCTGGCCCTGTCCCAACCGCCGATGCGCAGGTTTTCCAACCTGCTGTACAAGAAGCCCAACCTGTACCTGTCGCTGCTGCTGGTGCCGCCGCTGATCTGGTTCGGCGCGATCTATTTGGGTTCGCTGCTGACCTTGCTGTGGCAAGGCTTCTATACGTTCGATGACTTCACCATGGCGGTCACCCCGGACCTGACCCTGGCCAACTTTGCCGCGCTGTTCCAGCCGTCGAACTTCGACATCATCGTGCGCACCTTGAGCATGGCGGTGGTGGTGTCCATCGCCAGTGCCATCGTCGCGTTCCCGATCGCCTACTACATGGCGCGCTACACCACCGGCAAGACCAAGGCGTTTTTCTACATCGCGGTGATGATGCCGATGTGGGCCAGCTACATCGTCAAGGCCTACGCCTGGACCCTGCTGCTGGCCAAGGGCGGCGTGGCGCAGTGGTTCGTGCAGCACCTGGGCCTGGAGCCGGCGCTGCAATTCATCATGGGCATTCCCGGCGTGGGCGGCAGCACCTTGAGCACCTCGCACCTGGGGCGGTTCATGGTGTTTGTGTACATCTGGCTGCCGTTCATGATTCTGCCGATCCAGGCCTCGCTGGAGCGTTTGCCGCCATCGTTGCTGCAGGCCTCGGCAGACCTCGGCGCCAAGCCGCGCCAGACCTTCATGCAGGTGATTCTGCCGCTGTCGGTGCCGGGGATCGCGGCGGGTTCGATCTTTACGTTCTCGCTGACCCTGGGCGACTTCATCGTGCCGCAACTGGTGGGCCCGCCGGGTTACTTCGTCGGCGGCATGGTGTACGCGCAACAAGGCGCTATCGGCAACATGCCCATGGCCGCGGCGTTCACTCTGGTGCCGATCGTGCTGATCGCGGTTTACCTGTCCATCGTCAAACGTCTGGGGGCCTTCGATGCACTCTGAAAAAGCCTCACTCAGTCTAAAAATCGCGGCCTGGGGCGGGTTGGTTTTCCTGCACTTCCCGATCCTGATCATCTTCCTCTACGCCTTCAACACCGAAGAGGCGGCGTTCAGCTTTCCACCCCAGGGCTTCACCCTGAAGTGGTTCAGCGTGGCCTTCTCGCGGCCGGACGTATTGGAAGCGATCAAGCTGTCGCTGCAAATCGCGGCCATCGCCACGCTGATTGCGATGGTGCTCGGCACCCTGGCCTCGGCGGCGTTGTATCGCCGGGAGTTCTTCGGCAAGCAAGGCATCTCGCTGATGCTGATCCTGCCGATTGCACTGCCGGGGATCATCACCGGTATCGCGTTGCTGGCGACCTTCAAGACCCTGGGGATTGAGCCGGGGATGTTCACCATCATCGTCGGCCACGCGACCTTCTGCGTGGTGATCGTCTACAACAACGTGATCGCCCGTTTGCGCCGCACTTCCCACAGCCTGATCGAAGCCTCGATGGACCTCGGCGCCGACGGCTGGCAGACCTTCCGCTACATCATCATGCCCAACCTCGGCTCGGCGTTGCTGGCCGGCGGCATGCTGGCGTTCGCGCTGTCGTTCGACGAAATCATCGTCACCACCTTCACCGCCGGCCACGAGCGCACCTTGCCGCTGTGGCTGCTCAACCAGTTGAGCCGGCCACGGGATGTGCCGGTGACCAACGTGGTGGCGATGCTGGTGATGATCGTGACGATGTTCCCGATCCTGGGTGCCTATTACCTGACCCGCGGCGGCGAAAGCGTGGCCGGTAGTGGCGGTAAATAACTGACAACACATTGCCACTGAAGGAATGAGATTCAAATGTGGGAGCGGGCTTGCTCGCGAAAGCGGTGTATCAGTCAGGTGATGTATCAACTGAAAGACCGTATTCGCGAGCAAGCCCGCTCCCACACTTGAACCGGTTTCGGCAGGGGAAACGATGCAGCTTTAAGAGGACTGAACCATGCAAACCAAACTGCTGATCAACGGCCATCTGGTCGAAGGCGAAGGCCCGGCGCAGCCGGTGTTCAACCCGGCGTTGGGTCGGGTACTGGTGGAAATCAAGGAAGCCAGCGAAGCCCAGGTCGACGCCGCCGTGCGTGCTGCCGACAGCGCTTTTGAAGGCTGGTCGCAAACGCCACCGAAGGATCGCTCGCTGCTGCTGCTCAAACTCGCCGACGCCATCGAAGCCCACGGCGCAGAGCTGGCAAAGCTTGAGTCGGACAACTGCGGCAAACCCTACAGCGCCGCGCTGAACGACGAGATCCCGGCGGTGGCCGATGTGTTCCGCTTCTTCGCCGGCGCCAGCCGCTGCATGAGCGGTTCGGCCGGCGGCGAGTACCTGCCGGGCCACACCTCGATGATCCGCCGTGACCCGGTGGGCGTGATTGCCTCCATCGCGCCGTGGAACTACCCGCTGATGATGGTCGCCTGGAAAATCGCCCCGGCCCTGGCCGCCGGTAATACCGTGGTGCTCAAGCCTTCGGAACAAACCCCGCTGACCGCGCTGCGCCTGGTGGAACTGGCCGCTGAAATTTTCCCGGCCGGTGTACTCAACCTGGTGTTTGGCCGTGGGCCAACCGTGGGCAGCCCGCTGGTGAATCACCCGAAAGTGCGCATGGTGTCGCTGACGGGTTCGATTGCCACCGGGGCCAATATCATTTCCAGCACTGCCGACAGCGTCAAACGCATGCACATGGAACTGGGCGGCAAGGCGCCGGTGATCATCTTCAACGACGCCGATATCGACGCGGCGGTGGAAGGCATTCGCACCTTCGGCTTCTACAACGCCGGGCAGGATTGCACCGCTGCGTGCCGGATTTATGCACAGGCCGATATCTACGACGCGTTCGTCGAAAAGCTCGGTGCGGCGGTTGCCAGCATCAAATACGGTTTGCAGGATGACCCGGCCACCGAGCTGGGCCCGCTGATCACCGCACAGCACCGTGACCGTGTGGCCGGGTTTGTGGAGCGTGCCGTGGCGCAATCCCATATCCGCCTGATCACGGGTGGCAAGGCGGTGGAAGGCAACGGGTTCTTCTTTGAGCCGACGGTGTTGGCCGACGCGCAGCAGGACGATGAAATCGTGCGCCGCGAGGTGTTCGGGCCGGTAGTGTCGGTAACCAAATTCAACGACGAGGCGCAGGTATTGGCCTGGGCCAACGATTCGGACTACGGCCTGGCCTCTTCCGTGTGGACCGCCGATGTCGGCCGCGCCCATCGCCTGGCTGCACGGTTGCAGTACGGCTGCACCTGGGTGAACACCCACTTCATGCTGGTCAGCGAAATGCCCCATGGCGGTCAGAAACTGTCCGGCTACGGCAAGGACATGTCCATGTACGGCCTGGAGGACTACACCACGGTTCGCCATGTGATGTTCAAGCACTGACCCCTTACCCCTGTCGAAGC